>DIYD01000090.1 GCA_002428905.1 Bacteroidetes bacterium UBA6063
TGTCTTTTCGCCATTCTTTTACCACTACTACAAATGGTGCCACGTCGTTGCACGCAGTAGGCGTAAAAGTCACCAGGCCATACTTATTATCGATATGAAAACCTGTAGGCGGATTTTTCGTTGGGTCTGGTGTAGTACCATGAACTTTCACAGGAACCAGTGCACTATAACCTGCATTGTAGCTTAACTTTACTCCCCTGCCTGTATATGCCTCTCCGAAGTGATAACTTAACGAATCACCGTCGGCATCTGTTGAAGCAAAACTGAATTCAGTGCGTTGGTTACAACAGGTTATTCGACGCGGATGCTCCAGGAGTTTTGGAGTCGTGTTCTTTGGGTAATTATTAACATTGAAGACGGTCCAATTATAAAAATTAGTTACACCATTGATGGCGGACATTCCACCATTTCTGCAGCAATGACTGGTTTCAATTATTAGGTTGCCACACGAATAGAACGGTTTAAACGTAGCATTCCTAAAATCGATTCTTGCCTTATACAAATGTTCCTCTACGCCATCACCCGACAAACGTGTGTTCAATGGTGAACATGATTTAGATCCGCCACACTTATACGAGATATTCGTTATAGAAACTCGTGTTAACGATAACTGAACTGTCTTGGAAGTCGAAACACATCGAAGTGTGTTTGAGGTAGCACTGGTTTGAAATGGAACGCCCCTACAGTCACGGTAAAAGTAAAAAAACACATCATACACAGAATCCTGAACGTATTGGCATTGAATGTAGTTCCCAACCATGTGAGATGCCTGAATGGAGGGTATAAAGCTTAGAAAAGCGAACAGCAGGAGGGTCAAATAACGCATAGTGTTTGTTTTATGAATGGGGCTACAAGTGAAAAGGACAGGTCCTTTACTTGTAGATGACAAAACTATGAGAAAGGTTGCCTGGTAGCCTAATCTTCAGCCTTCAACGCATGGATGTCATCAATCAAGCGCTGCATGTCTAATGCGACGGTAGCGTTATAAACTCCTCGAATGTGCTTGTTCTTGTCGATGAGCATACACCGCTCTGTATGCAAAAAATCGGATGAATCTTTGTTGAAGCCTATCTCTTCTTCCACGAAAAAGGACCGACGAGACAATTCATAAATTTTGGCTTGATTTCCTGTAAGCAGATTCCAGTTCTCCCCCATTTCTTTGCCTTCGTGATAGTCTTTTAACCGAGAAACGGAGTCCATCTCCGGTGTAACCGAAAACGAGATTAGTGCAACCTGAGAATCGTCTTTGAAAGCCTGTTCTACCGCAGAAAGGTTGTTGGTCATTTTCGGACAAATGGAAGGGCAACTGGTGAAGAAGAAGTTGGCTACGTAAATCTTTCCTTCCAGATTTTGACTGCCGTAATCCTCTCCATCCTGATTGGTGAACAAAAAAGGAGCAATGTGATGCTTATCGCCTGTATAGTTGTCGTAAGACCAAACCGGACTAAGATCAGGGGTGTGAAAATAGGGCACACTCAACACCTTTTTCTCACATGAGGTAGTAGTTAAAATAAGACTACATACCAGCAACCACGTCGCTCCATAAACTCTTGCAATGTTTAATACCTGCATTGCCATATTTCCTTCCGTTTTTAACATCGTAATTCATGTACAACTCTCCATCGCGTTTCCAGGCTTGTTGTCGGCCTTCCTGCTGCCCGTTTACATAATACGATTTCAAATACAATTGTCCATTGTCATACCATTCTTTCAACGTATCAACATAAACACCATCGTCGAACTTATATTCAAAACCCTGAATACCCGTAGAATACCACCCTTTGTGTACACCATGTTTGCGGTTGTTTTTGTATGTACGATCTTCTTTTAACTGACCATTAGGGTACCAATATCGTGATTGGCCATGTTGATTGCCCTGAACAAAACTTTCGAGCGAAGCAGTGTCTCCGTTTTCAAATCTTCTTAGAAGAAACCCTGAAAACAATTCATTATTTACGAACGCTTTGCCATCTTGTTTCCTTACCTCTGCCGAAGATACTTCCACCGTTGTAGAGCCCGACTCGGAGGTGCAACTCCAACACCCGAAAATCAGAAACACAATGACTAAGGCACGCATTACCGCGTTATCGTACCTGGCGTACCTTTAAACCCGTCTCCATTGATATACGGATCCGTTGCTGTTACGTGATAATGGTATATCCCGTCTGGATAATCTGCTGTGGCATGCTTGTGCCCGTGGAAATCATCCAATTCAGACTCTTGTACGAGTATTCCACCTTCTTCTGGGCCATATACCGGGAAACCATCCAACAAGAAACCCAATAATGCATTCTTTCCCTTGCTGGCGGTTAACCATGTAGGTTCTAAATGGTAGTGGTAAACACCGGCCTGCTGTGGGTGGCCGTTGTATTGATCGAATGAGTTAATCTCATCTGTAAGTGGCTGATTATTAGGGCCTGCATACTGATTAAAAAAGGCAACTCCGTTTAAGGAAATTCCCATTGGGCCCAGGCTCGTTGACTGGTTGCCAGACGTTACTTCAACCGGGTTTAGTGGAATTCTGTAGGTTGAATTCGTTTCGGTAATTCGATTGGGGTTTAAATGAAACTGTGAATTTGTTCCATTATATGCCTCGTAACGATCTGACCACTGCGTATTTTTATAATATGGGCTCTTGTGATCTGGAATACCTTGTGTTTTGATTACTACAAAATCACCATCGAGGTAGATTTCAGATGCACCATAAATCTTCTTGTACACTGCAGGCACCTCATCCGTTGTATTGTTCGAATTATCGTTTGGTGCTGGTTCTTCATCTTCCTTGCACGCGGCAAAAATGATCGAAAATCCAAGCAGGAGTGTTAGTATTTTGAAGCTCTTCATATGCATATATCTTTCTTCTTTGACAAAGGCTGAATGTCTTTGATTCCCAAAGTTCGATTATTTCCAAAATATTTTTCCTGACGACGGTCAGTTTTTGTGGAAAACAGTGGGTTATTCAAATTATGGAAGTCTTCGACTTATTCCCGTACCGTTACATCTTTCATCTACACTTTCCCTGTCCTTTTCCTTGATGAAAAGAAAAAAAAATCAAGGCTGCTGATCTTTTTCTGGAATTCTACAGAAGTGTTTCTTCCCCGCATTCAAAGCCGTCCCATTCGTAAAAACGAATGGGTACTTTCCTGTCTGCTTAGCTGCTCCCAGAGCATCAACACTTCCTTGAATTCAATGAAAAACCTCATAGGCCGTCAAACCATGCACAGCCACCTCCCGGATGACTAGTAACTCCATAGAAATTCACAATACCTCTCAGTATACTGCTTTCGTTACGTTTATCCCCTTAATAACAATCCGATTTTGTGGAAAACAGTGGGTTACCAACATCCATGTCATAAATTATCGAAGTCCTCATTTTCTCTTGGAAATGTCCTACCTTGGTTCCCCCAAATTTTAAAAACGACGAACAAATGGCTTCCATGCGAAGTATTGCTCATATGGATCTAGACACATTTTATGTGTCGGTAGAGCGGCTTTTAGATAGTCGCCTGAACAACAAGCCCATACTGCTTGGTGGCACAGGAGACCGTGGTGTTGTGGCTTCGTGCAGCTACGAAGCGCGCACCTTTGGTATTCATTCGGGTATGTCTATGAAGATGGCCCGGGAGCTTTGTCCGGAAGCCGTTGTAATTCGTGGCGAAGCTGGTGTGTACAGCAAGTACTCCAAAGTGGTTACCGAAATTCTTCGTGAAGAAGTGCCTATTTTAGAAAAATCGAGTATTGATGAGTTTTATCTCGACTTAACCGGAATGGATAAATTCTTTGGTTGTTACAAGTTGGCCAGTCATTTACGTCAACGCGTAATTAAAGAAACTGGTTTACCCATCTCCTTCGGGCTATCAAAAAATAAGACGGTCTCAAAAATTGCGACCGGAGAGGCGAAGCCTAATAATCAGATTAACATTGACTACGGACTGGAAAAACCTTTTTTGGCTCCGCTTTCGATCACCAAAATTCCGATGATTGGAAACAAGACTGCCTTTCTGTTAAACCGCATGGGTGTTCGTAAGATTCATACCGTTCAGGACATGCCAGTGGAACTAATGGAGAAAGCTTTCGGTAAAAACGGGCGCAGCATCTGGAACAAAGCCAGCGGTATCGATAATAGTCCGGTTGTGCCCTACCACGAAAAGAAGTCGATAAGCACCGAACGTACGTTTGAAAAAGACACGATTGATGTTTTCAAATTGCGCTGTATGGTTATGGCTATGGTCGAGCAACTGGCCTATGAATTGCGGCGTGCCGACAAGGTTACCTCGTGCATCTCAGTAAAGGTTCGGTATGCTGATTTTCAGACATTTAGCAAGCAGAAGAAGATTCCATATACGTCGTGTGATCATACATTGATTGCTTTTGCAAAAGACATATTTGATCAATTGTATAATCGCCGGATTCGCGTGCGATTAATTGGTGTGCGATTGAGCGATTTAGCTGGTGGCGGACATCAAATTGACTTATTTAACGACAGCTCAAAGGTGTTGAAATTATACCAGGCCATGGACACCATTAAGAACCGGTATGGTGCCAACGCGGTACGACGAAGTACGGCTATGCAGATTAACGGTTTGGGTAGGGGTAATCCGTTTAACGGCGAACCCAATGTGGTGCCAGCGCACCGGAATAGGTAAATGTTAGATTTATAGATGGATAGATGTTTAGATCCTTAGACCTGACGATTGACCTGTCTAAATTGAAGTCGAAGCATAAGTTTAAGTTGAATTGCGGAAGCTAGCTAGCTGGCCTGCAGCCAACTTACATTGAATTTAGAATAGCATAAATATTATACATCCCAATCAATAACAGAACATTTTCAACTTCAGCTTAGACTTAAAATTCAACTTAACATGTTTCTCAACTGCCACTCATATTACAGTTTTAAGTACGGCACTATGTCGCCGGTGGAGCTTCTGGATGAGGCAGAGAAACACTATGCCAGCCATGTAGCCTTAACCGACATCAACAGTACATCGGGCAGTTTGTACTTTGCCATGGAAGCACAAAAACGAGGTCTACCTTTTACACTCGGTGTTGACTTCCGAAACGGCGCCAGGCAGAAATTCATCGCACTGGCACAAACAAATCTGGGGTTTCAGCACATCAATATCTATTTATCGTGGTTGCTGGAAGAAAAATTAGATGTACCCGATGAAGCACCACAACTGGAAGAATGCTTCATCATCTACCCATTAAACAATGCACCAAAACGTGCCTTGAAACACAATGAATACATCGGTGTTGCGCAAAGCGAAGCCGCTACCTGGAATCTAAAATACCGAACCACTTATCCGCAAAAAAAATGGGTGGCTTTACCTACGGTAAGTTTCCGAAACAAACGCGATTTTAACGCCCATCGACTGTTACGGGCCATCGACAACAACCTGCTATTAAGCCGATTATCGCCAAGTGAACAAGGCGAACAACACAACCGATTTCTTACCCCCGACGAGGTAAAAACACACTACGACGGGTTAGAATTTCTGGTATTACAGTCGATCGAACTTCTCAAACAATGTGCATTAAGCTTCGATTTCAAGTTAAAAGGCAAAACCCAAAACAAAGAGAGTTTTACCGGAGATGAAGCCTCAGACTACGAATTACTCATCGCATTGGCCAATGAAGGCTTAGAGTACCGCTTCGGTAACTACATGACACCCGAAATTACAGCCCGACTTGACAAAGAGCTCCGTGTGATACGTCAATGCAATTTTGTGCCCTACTTCCTCATCAATCACTCCATCGTGAGTTATGCCCGAAGCAAGGGCTACTTTTATGTGGGCCGTGGAAGTGGGTCGAACAGTCTGGTGGCCTATCTGCTTAAAATAACCAACGTAAACCCCATAGAACTCGATTTGTATTTTGAGCGATTCATCAACCCCAACCGTAAATCACCTCCCGATTTCGACATTGACTTCTCGTGGAAAGACCGGAACGATGTTACCCAATTCATCTTTGACACCTATCCAAATACAGCGCTGTTAGGTTCATACGTTACCTTCCAGCAGCGGTCTGTGTTGCGAGAGATTGGGAAAGTGCTCGGACTACCCGCTGATGAAATTAAACATTTGCAACATACCGATGATGCCAATTCACTGGACCAAATTGCAAAGTTGACTTATCAATACAGTCACTATATTCATGGTTTACCAAACCACCTAAGTATCCACTCCAGCGGCATTATTATCACCGAAAAACCCATTCAGTATTTTGGTGCTACCAGTTTACCGCCCAAAGGTTTTCCTACCTCACATTTCGACATGCACATTGCGGAGGACGTGGGCATTCACAAATACGATATTTTGGGGCAACGCGGACTGGGTAAAATCAAAGATGCACTTGAGGTAATTCGGATAAACAAACCCAATGATCCAGTTATCGATATCGATGATGTAGAGCGATTTAAACGCGACGAAAAGGTTAAACATTTACTGCGCACAGCTCAATCGATTGGCTGTTTCTATGTAGAGAGTCCGGCCATGCGTGGTTTGATGAAAAAACTGGAGGTCGATGACTATAAGGGGTTAGTAGCTGCAAGTTCCATTATTCGGCCTGGGGTTTCCCACAGCGGTATGATGCAGGAATACATCAAGCGGCATCGCAACCCAACCGAACGGGCCAGAACGCATCCCGTGCTTGGTGAAATTTTAGGCGAGACGTATGGGGTAATGGTATATCAGGAAGACGTGTTGAAAGTAGCTCATTATTTCGCCGGACTTACCCTTGAAGAATCGGATTTACTTCGTCGGGGTATGAGCTGGAAGTTCCGTGAGCGGGTAGAATTTGTTGAAGTAAAAGACAAGTTTTTCAGCAATTGCAGGGAGCGTAACTATCCATTAGAACTCTCCAAAGAAGTATGGCGTCAAATTGAAAGTTTTGCAAACTATGCCTTTGCCAAAGGGCACTCCGCCAGTTATGCTGTGGAGAGTTACCAGAGCTTGTTTTTGAAGGCGTATTATCCGCTGGAATATATGGTGGCCACCATCAATAACTTTGGTGGATTTTACAGTACAGAACATTACTTACAGGAAGCTCGGTTAAATGGTGGAGTTGTGCTACCTCCATGTGTGAATACAGCTGATTATCAGACCCGTATCAACGGAAATGAAATCACCATTGGTTTTCAGCATATTAAAAGTTTGGAGAATCAAACCGTTCTTGAGTTTCTTAAAAACCGACATGCTCATGGGCCGTTTGAGAGTCTGGAAGACTTCATAAACCGCGTTCCGATCAGTCTCGAAATGTTGGTGATTCTGATACGGGCAAATGCCTTTAAGTTTACTGGAAAGTCGAAAAACTGGTTGTTGTGGAAGGCACATTTCCTATTGAGCGGAGATAAGAAAAAGGTATTAAATGGCCCATCCTTATTTGCCCTCACCACTTCAAGTCGGGAAGTAGACATACCCGAACTGGACACCATGGACTATGAAGATGCATACGATGAACTGGAGAATTTTGGATTCCCATTGTGTTCGCCATTTGATCTGATTGATCCACATGAGTTAAAAGGCAGCATTGCTTCCAATCGGTTTGATCAGCATGAGGGTAAAACAGTCAAGATACTGGGGTATTTGGTTCACCGCAAAAGAACGACGACTCGAGGTAGGTATCCACAAGAAATGATGTTTGGTACGTTTATGGATATGGAAGGTAACTTCTTTGACTCGGTTCACTTTCCGAACAGTTTGAAGTACTCCAAATTTTCGGGGAAGGGTATTTATGTGCTGCACGGTCACATCACTTCGGATCATAGTCATTATACCATTGAAACGCATAAAATGGAGAAGTTGAAGTACGAGCGAATGATTGCCGAATTGGGTTAGAACGTTTGCTTAAAACCAGCTCAAAAAACGTGTATTTTAGCACGTCAAAACTACCGAATTTTTGTCCTTTATGCATGTAACAGATAATACACTTCACACATAATAGATTGTTTTTCAAACTATTACCTTCAAGACTTCCTCATCCTTTTGGGATGCAGATGGAA
>DIYD01000199.1 GCA_002428905.1 Bacteroidetes bacterium UBA6063
GGACGAATAGGTGTAGCTGGAAAGAACTTTTTTAAAATTGATCAAAAAACACCCAGTAACCCGACCATAACCAATACGATTTCCACTTCAGGCTCCAGTCTTCAACTCAGCATTGGTTTCCGCTATTTTATACCCCAAGCAGAGGTTATTAATTAATCAGCATTCAACGTGAATAAACAACGCACATTAGACAAGCAGCATCTGACACGAAAAGAGAAGTGGCGCGAAATTATATTCGACGCAAATACGCCGGATGCACGCTTATTTGATGTATTGCTTTTGTGGTTTATCCTCATCAGTGTATTCGTGGTCATGCTGAGCAGTGTTCCAACGGTTTACGACAATTATGGCAAGCTTCTAACCACCATCGAATGGGTCTTTACCATCGTATTCAGCGTTGAGTATTTCTTACGTATCTACCTGAGCAAAAAGCCAAGTAATTATATATTCAGTTTTTGGGGCATAATTGATCTCCTGAGCACTATCCCCACCTATTTGAGTATACTTATTGCCGGGCCTCAGTACTTGCTAACAATCCGAACATTACGACTACTTCGTGTTTTCCGGATCATGCGATTAACCAGCTACTCCAGAGAAGCGAGGGCACTGGGCAAAGCACTGCGGGCAAGTGGTGCCAAGGTTACGGTTTTCTTTGGTTTCATTTTGATCATCGTGATCATTATGGGCACAATTATGTTCATAATCGAAGGCCCTAAAAATGGGTTCACCAGCATACCGAGGGGTATTTATTGGGCCATTGTAACAGTTACTACAGTGGGTTATGGAGATATCACACCAAACACTATTCTTGGTCAGGTGTTATCATCTACATTAATGATTCTTGGTTATGCCGTAATAACGGTGCCTACAGGAATTGTAAGTGTTGAGTATGCCGATCAAAAACGCAAACGAAACATTTGCGAGCACTGTGGAACTGAGAACGAAAACGATGCAAAATTCTGCAAGGAATGTGGCAGCGATTTAAGTAGTTCATGACAGAAGAAGATTACTACATCAACGAAGACGGCCTGTTGGTTATGACCGAGAAGTTTCATCTGAAACGTGGGTATTGCTGTGGCCGAAAGTGCAAGCACTGTCCGTATAATCACGTGAATGTGCCGAGGTCGAGAAGAAACAGATCAAAGTAAGTTGCGTGCCTCTGGTGACCACCCAACGGTTAGCTCGTTGAATTCGTCACTATTCTGAATGAAGCTAAACCTCTCAACCATCCTTACCATTGCTTTATGGAGTGCCTTCCAATCTGCGGCAGGGCAAACATGTATAAACCGCACGCTTTATTTTCAGTCTGACGCGTATGCCATTTCAAAATCCAATGCCCTGGCACTCGATCGTATATTGTCGCAGCTTGACACGTCAAGGCTTTATTTAATTGAAATCAATGGGCATACCGACCAGAGTCATAGCGATGAATACAACCTAAACTTGTCGCAACGAAGGATTGATGCGGTTCAACGATATATAGGTTTGAACAGGCAATACAACAATGTCTTTCAAATCAACAACTATGGAGAAACCAAACCTATAGCTCCAGACGACCACTTAAATCGTAGAGTAGAATTATACATCACTCCCCTGGAAACGGACAGTTCTGTACTCCTTCAAGGAAAACATGGCGTAATGTTAAAGGTTCCCTACAAGATGTTTGACAGCTGTGGGTATTGTGAATCCGGTGCTAAACTAGTTACGACAAAATCTCCTGATGGTGTACGCCAGATTGGGATTGACATGCAATGCCACAGTGTGATCAAGTGTCTTCCTATCGAAATCAACATACCGTTTTACTATTTCGACCGAGGAGGAAAAACACCCAAAATGGCCAACCCAATTCACTTCTGTGACTGCCACAAAGGACCTATCCAATTTGAAGACTCCATAGATGTATTTAATGATGATCGATTCACGGTTACATTAGACTCGGTAAATAAACAATATGTAATCTCCAATCCATGCTTTGAATACAAGGACATTAGTGTGATCTGCTGCGCCACTCCTGATCTCGATTTTGTCGAATTTGATATCACACACCTTGGTCGGGTACAGCTGTTACAAATCGTTTTTGAGCACCACGACAGTTTATTTAGCATCAGAGCCGGAGAAGTCGTAAGGCGACCTGCCTGCGATGAGGTTAGTGCCCTTGCCGACATTAATGGTGAACTCATGTTTGCACGTTGTGATTTCGATAAACTGCAGCTTCTATACTTCTATGTTGTTTCGGACACCACAAAACCAAGGAGGTATTCTAAAGCATGTAAACTGCCGGATGTACCAATTCATAGAGTCTATACCGTAAACGAATACCTTTTTAGCCTAATCGGAGATGAAAAAATACGGGTTAAAATACCGTGGTTGATGAAGGTAGATAGTTTACAGGTCTACTACAAAAATCTGGATTACTTCCTGACACCACCGCCTATGAACCAACGTAAAACTTCTTACACTAAAAGCAAGCTTAAGTCTCGACTGGTTTTTCGACACAACGGCGAATGGTATGCCATTTCCAGGAAATCAATCAAAGCCATAAAGGGTAAAGATGGGCAACCGGATCAACTGAAGATAAGGTACAACTTCAAAAGAAAGGCAAAAAAACTAAGGCGTAGAGTTAATCAAATCGAATCGCTTTAACGGGAGAAATCAAGCGTACCATTAACCCCGGAATAAGCATAACCAGAGTGCTCAGTACAAGTGTACCAATATTGAGGTACAGGATGGCCTCCAGAGATATTTCAACCGGAACCGTGGCCATGTAATACGTTTCTTCAGGCAACGTAAAGAGTCCGGTTTTTACCTGTAGATAACCTAGCCCCAGGCCAACAACATTACCAATGATGAGTCCAGGTATCACCATGGACAACCCCTTAATCAAAAAGACCTTGACCACCTGCCAGTTATTCGCACCAAGTCCTTTCAAAACACCAATCATCTGGGTTCGATCTACGATCAAAATGAGAAAGGCCGTAATGAGGTTGACTGCCGAAACTATCGTCATTAAAACTATGATTATCAAAGCATTAGAATCTACGATGTTCAACCATTTAAAGATCACGCTGTGCTTTGATTCGATGTTTTCCGCACGCAGCTTAATCCCGATTTCGCCATCCAGCCACTCCGTCATTTCCTCCAGATTAGCCAAATCATTCAGGGTCACCTCAAAGCCACTGACCAGGCTATAATCCGTCGTGTAAATTCGTTGGATTACTCGAATGTCTGTGAAACAAATAGTCTTATCGAATTCGCCCAAACCCGTATTGAAAATCCCCACCAGGTGCATTTGTCTTCGCCGCACCTTTGTATCCTGAATGAAGAATACTTCAATGTATTGTCCTGTATCTAACCCCAGCGTTTGTGCTACTTTTTGCGACAAAATAAACTCGTATGTATCTGTGCTGTCGTTCAGGCTGGGAAGACGTCCTTTTTTCAGGTTTCCCTCAATGAAACCCCAGTCATAATTAGCCGGAACTCCTTTGAACACCATCCCTTCAATTTCTTTCTGCGTATTCAGAATTCCAGCCTTAAGGCAAAAGGGAGATACTGTTTTGATATTGTCGTGATTCCGAACCGTCGTGAGAAAGGGCTGATCAGCCTCAATAAGTGTGAGCTCTCGGCTCTGATTCAAATCCAGGTTACGGATGTGGATATGCCCATCAAATCCCACCACCTTCTGCCGTATTTCGTTTTGAAACCCTTTAACGATACCGACGGCCAAAAGCATTACAGCTAAACTGAGCCCTACTCCTGCTATGGCCAACCGTATGATTAGTCGAGTGAACGACTTCCCCGATTTGGTGGCTATCTTTTTTCCAACGAAATAGCTAAAATCCATAATTTCGAGGCGAATTCAACCTCAGTTAACAAATTCAAAAATGCATAAATTTGGCTTCATAGCTTCCATATTTCTACTGATTAATTTTTCGGCTTGCGGTAATGTCAGAGATTCAAGTGTTTCTGCTACCGAAACCGAAGCTAAGGTGTTATCACCGATTGAAGTCGGAGCTGCGCAACTGAGCGATTACCTTCCGTTATTAAAGGGAAAACGCGTTGCCATGATGGTTAATCAAACCAGCACCATCGGTCAAACTCATGTAGTTGACACCTTATTGCAATGGGGTGTAAACATCGTTAAAATCTTTGCTCCTGAACACGGTTTTCGGGGCGATCATAGTGCCGGCGCTCATGTAAGCAGTACAGTGGATGAAAAAACAGGAATTGCAATCGCATCACTGTATGGTAAGTCCAGAAAACCAGGTGCAGAAATGTTGAAGGGTATTGATGTGATCATCTTTGATATTCAGGATGTAGGTGTGCGATTCTACACCTATATTTCAAGCATGCACTACCTCATGGAAGCCTGTTCGGAGCACAACATCGAAATGATGGTTCTGGACCGGCCCAATCCAAATGGTCACTATGTAGATGGTCCTGTACTCGATATAAAATACAAGTCGTTTATTGGTATGCATCCTGTTCCTTTGGTACACGGAATGACCGTTGGTGAGTTCGCCACCATGATCAATGGAGAGAATTGGCTGAGCAACCAAAAACCTTGTCAACTCACCGTAATAAAATGTAAAAATTACAGTCACGATTCACTGTATAAATTGCCGATTCGCCCCTCTCCCAACCTACCAACCATGGCGTCGATTTACCTTTATCCTTCGCTTGGTCTGTTTGAAGGGACAAATGTGAGCATTGGCAGAGGAACAGATTTGCCGTTTGAATCCGTCGGGAGACCGCATCAAAAAGAAGGCAGTTATTCCTTTGTACCAAGATCAATTCCAGGTGTTGCTGACAACCCTAAACACCTCGGCGACACCTGTAATGGCATGGTGTTGACGCAGTTTGCCAATACCTATATTCTGAACGAAAAGCGGATTTACCTAGAGTGGTTGAAGCTATTTTACAAGACCAACAAAACCAACCAAAACGGCGCATATTTCAAAGGGTTCTTCACCAAACTGGCCGGAACTACCGAATTGCAACGTCAAATTGAAGCAGATGTTCCTACGGCTGAAATCTATGCGAGCTGGGAAGAAGACCTGGTTAAATTCAAAAAAATGCGAGCTAAATACGTGTTATATTAGCCGGAAAATAAATTGTATTGTTCAGCGTTAGCTTCATCGTAAGACCTTATTAATGCGGAGATTAGTTTTAGTAGTTTTAGTCGCAATTTCATGTCAGACTGCATTTGCACAGTTAGGTGGAAGTTACTCTTTTGCTTTTGTAAACATTGACCCTACAGCGCGCACCTCGTCGCTTGGATCAAGTACAATGGCCGACTTCAAGAAAGACATCGGTGTAGCCTATCACAACCCGGCCGGACTAAACGCTTCAATGCACAATCATGCGGTGCTTTCCTATAACAACTATCTTACAGATATCAACAGCGGTTTTGCGGCTTACGTATATCATTTCGATTCAATAGGTACGGTTAGCGGATCGATCACGTATACGGATTACGGTCACTTCGACGAAACCGATGTAACGGGTAAGGTCATTGGTCAGTTTTGGGCTCAGGACTACGTATTTCAATTGGGGTATGGCAACATTTGGAAACGTGATAATCGATTTACGTACGGAACCAATGTGAAATTCCTATACTCCGTGTATGAAAAATATGTAGCCACAGCGTTTGCGGTGGATTTTGCCGGAGCATATCACGATACGGCCAATAAATTTCACGCTTCCTTAATGCTGAGAAATCTTGGGATTAATGCCATTCCGTATCAAGACGAGTTTGTGGATTTGCCTCTAGACTTACAACTTGGGTTTTCTAAGAAACTAAAACACAACCCACTTAAAATGACGGTGTTAATGCACAATCTTCAACAGTTCGATATTAGCTATGTAAACGTTAATACACGGAACAAAAACATCGACCTGGAAACCGGCGAAGTTCGGAATGAAGAAGTTCCGTTCGGAGATAAGGTAATGAGACATATTAACTTTGGTGCTGAATTGGTGTTTTCTGAAAACTTTCAGCTCCGTGGTGGTTATAACCACATGCGACGAAAAGAACTCGCTCCCGAAAATGTTAAGGGCGCCGCTGGATTCTCGTGGGGAGTGGGACTCGGTATAAAAAAGTTCACATTGGACTATTCCATGGTAACCTACTTTCCTGGAGTAAATGTGAGTTATTTCACCGTTTCCAAAAATTTAAACGATTTCCAACGTAAACGTCCGGTTAACTACTAATCAATGAAGTATCTCGTACTCGCATTTACGCTTATGTTTATGCATTCACCTGTTACTCAGGCTGAAGATGTACGTCAATCGAATGATGAATTACGCATAAATCTGGATTCATTGCAGGCGAACATGGCTAGAACCGACTCCTTATTGCAGATTTTAGAAGAGAAGCAAGAGGAATTGATGCAAAAACAGCAGGACGAGATGTTGGAAAAGAGCCTGGAACAAAACCAGCTAAATTTAGAGCGCTTTCTTGCAGATCAACAAGCGCGTAAGAAGGAGAGCAACCGTCGTCTTGTGTATAGAGGTGGAATTCTGGTCATTTCACTTATCGTACTCATCGTATCTCAGGTACAACGCCGTCGCAAAGGCAAATCTAAGGTATAACCTTACGCCTACCAACATCTTCATTTCCAACCGATTAAACCAAAAACCAAACCACAATAGAAAATAACTGACGTTACGGTTGTAACACATGGTGTTAATGTGCATCCAAGTATTTGAACATGGCAAAAAGCCGCAAATGCAGAAAAAATGAAAACACGAAACACATTAGAGATCAAAAAGAACAGTTTGTTGGCCTGGGATGTATTGGGCAATCAATTTGGGAACATTGAAGAGTGGGCCAGTATTATTAGTCAATCCAATGCTTTTGGAGCGTCCAACTTCACCGGGGCTCTTTTTTCTGAACGCACTGTATTAGGCAAAAACGGAGAAAGCGTCCACAGTTTAACTGATTACAACACCGACGACATGTCATTGGCCTATAAGGTAACCAGTGGTGCTCCACCATTTGCCCAAAACATCGGCGCAGAATGGAAAGTTTCCCCTGTAGGTGATGAAAGTTGTGAGGTGAGTGTTGAATTACACGTAGACTTCAAGCCTGGAATTCCACAAGAAAAACAAAATGAAGCACAACAATTCTTATCCATGTCGGGTGAGCAGATCCTCGAAGAGTTGAAGCATTATGTTGAAACCGGAAAGCAACATCCACGCAAAGTAGCATCCATGAAGACCTAACCGAAAGGTAATTTGAAACACTAAGGGCGTTGTGCAATGCAAGGCCTTTATCCATTAGACAATGTACCAATGTAGCAATTTAACTGAAGTGATTTGGACATGCTATGCTTGTCATCTCGAGTGATTTCGAGCACAGCGAGAAATTGTATCGAGAGACGATAAGCTTACCTGCTATTTGCATGTCGCTCAATGATATCAGTTGCAGGGTACAAACCGTATATTTGTTGGTATGAGCACCACACCTGAACACGACAAGCGAATGGCTGAATTAACCTTTGCTTCGGTGTACCCACATTATGTTACAAAAGCCGAAAAGAAAGGTAGAACCATTGAAGAGTTACATGAAGTAATCCATTGGCTTACAGGCTTTGATGAGGGGCAGATTCAAAAATATATCGACACTAAAGCCACGTTTGAGACCTTCTTTGCAGAGGCAAAAATCCACCCAAATGCCGAGCTCATTAAAGGGATGATTTGCGGTTATCGCATTGAGGAAATCGTAACACCTCTGACGAAACAAGTTCGTTATCTCGACAAGCTTGTAGATGAGCTGGCCAGGGGCCGAAAGATGGAGAAAATACTTAGGTCTAATTAAACGATATAGCAATTAATCAATGTGCCAATTTGCGGATCGGCGACATTTCCAGAGCGACTGGCCTGCTGAAGCTTAACAAAGGCAGAAACAAAGAATCTGAGAGTATAGCAGATAAACCTAACCCTAAAGGTAAAATCAAAGAGCAGCTGTCAAAGGTCATTCGTCAACCTTCCGAAACCAAAACAACACATTACCACAGGCCACCTTCTACAGGTCTAAACATCTTAAAGTCTAGCCATCTTTCAAAAACGGATTATGCTGCTTCTCAAATCCAATATTGGTTAAAGGTCCGTGACCCGAATGCACCACAAAATCATCGGGTAAAGTGAATAGTTCGTTTCGAATGGAATTTATAAGCGTATCGTAATCCCCACCAGGCAAATCGGTTCGACCAATACTCAATTGAAACAACACGTCGCCACCAATCACGAACTTCTCGTCTCTTGCAATGAAACATACACTGCCCGGAGAATGCCCAGGTGTAAAGACTATATCGAGGGATGAAGAACCAAAAGTCAACGTCGTTCCTTCAACAAGGTATTCATCGGCCTCGGGTGAGGGATCATAATTCAGGCCGTAAAGCATTGCACTGGACACGCCACTTTCTAAAACGGATCGATCCTTTTCATGGTAATAAAATGGAACGTCATACGTGCTTTTGATGTAATTATTGCCAAAGATGTGATCGATATGGCAATGCGTATTCACCAGTTTGACCACGTTCAAATCGTTGTCTTTTATGAAGCCTGACAATTGCATCTGCTCTGAAGCATCATAACACCCCGGATCAATAACGACACACGCTCGGGTTTCGTCATAAAGAACATAGGTGTTTTCCTGAAAGGGGTTAAATGTAAACGACTTGATCTGGATCATGGCGCGAAGATAAAACCGAATTGGCACATAGCTTGTTCTAAAACCAGTGTTATGAAATCAATCTCTACCTTGCTGGCATTAAGCCTACCCCTATTCTTCTTTTCGTGCACAACCACGAAATACACCTACTACGAGCACGAATTCACCGAACCTGTACCCACCTATAAAAGGGAAAAAGTTGAACTGGATTACAGTATTCAGGATTTTGTACTGACCTACAAAGTGCAGAATAATACAGACAGTTTATATCTGGTTGACTGGACAAAAAGTGTGTTTATCATTAATGATAAAACCTATCATTTTATGGATCCGATCATTTTAAGTGGGTCGTTTGATGGCGTAGTGGTGCCGAGAACATTAGACCCAAACATTGATGTAATTGGAGATGTTAAAATTCGCGGACAAAAACGATCCGAAGCCACAACTATACCCCCGAAACTTAGTGTTACTCGAGGTGTGTCGCTGTATCCTATTATACGCAGTCAGGGCATTACCATCGACACCATTGATCTGGATCTTCGAATCCAAAGTCACCTGGTGATTACATCACTGGATGAAGAAGAAATCCTGGTAAAAAAAATTGACACCAGAGTTAACTCATCCACACACACAGGCGCTCGCAAGCGAGCAAGTTTCGATCGACCAAACATGTATGGATATGGTGTTAAAGCATATACCACACCTGACCCTGCAGGGAATATCTTTATGGCAGCTCTAACGGGTTTTATCGTGTTTTGGCTATCAAACATCGATAGTGATTGAAACGTAAGAGTGCGGTTCGGATACGGTTAAGCGCTGCTCTGGTGTATAAGGCAATTTGAGTCTTGTTGGTTATACAAGCTTACACATTTCTTTGTTCCGTCGTTCTGAAATGCCACCCTGGCTCAGCAGGCGTTAGCGACTTAACACCTCAACAACCGAACAAAGTGGCTAGACCAGATCGAAAAATTCTACGTTATAAAACCACATGAAAAGATTCCTTCTAATAGCCCTGGTCTCGATAACAAGCTATCTTGTCTTTAGCCAGCACGTCAGCACAACGATCCGGCGGTACATGGCCAAACATCCAGATGGCACTTCAACAAGTGTTTCTGTCGGTACAGTTTCAAATGGGAGCTTGAAAAATGGGAAACTCATTCCCTACCGAGGCACCAATTTTCAGTACTTCGATTCGATGAGTTATGTCAACCATCGTGCTTTTGTGCATCACAAACTGAAGAAAACCGTGCTTTCCAGTTACAACACCCTTGAATCGAAATCCAATCGAAAATACACGATTATGGAATGTTCGAATAAGACTGGTGGCAAGCTCTACCCGCATCGAACCCATCAAAACGGGTTAAGCATCGACTTTATGATGCCGCTGAAAAAGAATGGAAAACCTTTTTACGGTCTTGATAACACCGGCGCTGGTCATTACTTGCTCAAGTTTGATGAACAAGGTTATCTGGCAGATGACAAATCCATATCGATCGATTTTGATGCCACAGTACAACACATTCTGGTTTTGGAGCAGGAAGCCCGTAAAAATGGCCTTCAAATAAAGAAAATCATCATCAATACTGAATTGAAGGACGAACTTTATGCTGCCAAAAATGGATCACAAATAAAAGCTCAGGGTATTTATGTGGTTCAAAAGCTTACCCCGATGATCAATGCGCTTCACGATGATCATTATCACATTGATTTTGCATTCACTCGGTAAGGTGTTTTTTGATCCTTCGAATTACCAACGAGTTGTATCCTTCCTGTGACCAAACCAGGTTACCCCTGGCATTGTAAAAGGCAACCTTCGGAAATCCCCCAACGGTATTTCGTGTAGGATTCTTGTAATAAGGAAATGGAATGCTGTTGACGGATATGTACTTCTTAATATCAACCCGGGCATCCTGAGAATTCAGAACGATGACCCTTCGAGGGTCTAAATTTCCTGCTTCCGCCTCCATTTTTAGCTTGTTCTTTAACACCACACATGGAGCACACCCAATAAAACTATAGATCACAACCACAGGTACCCCAACCTTGTACGTAAAAGAACTGATTTGATCCATTGTATCCAGTGCGGATAAAGATGCATATGGTGTGATCTGAGAAGAATCTACAGACATGGGTTTATACACATACTCCCTAACCCCAGAGCGCAAAAAGTATTCACGGCCCAATACTGTATCGGGATATAAAAAGTGATATACGATCGAATCGTTCTTATAATACTGGTCGTCGCTTACCCGCTTGCAAATCATATTCACTCGATGCAAACTGTCGAAATACAATTTATATGAATCGCTGTGCGCTTTACTTTTAAGATGAATGAGGCTATCCTGATATTCCACTGTTATTAGCTTTCTAAATTTCTTTCCCTGGGCAAATTCATTGAAAAATCTACCATAATTTACATAGGTGTTCGACCATTGCGTTTGAATGTTGCTCTGAGACCCAGAATAATTACTTACCAGCTCGTCTTTACCATCACTAAGGTGCACCGCTGTTTTCGAATAGGCTCGATATTCTTTAAAGTTAGTTCCCTGAAACATGAAATAGAAGCTATCAACATATCGGCTACCACGATTCAGATCGTAGCGCTCCATTTCAACGAAAAAAGAGTCGTTTTCCAGGGCAGTAAATCGCTCCTTGATCACTTTTTTCTCCATGCGACAACTGGTAAGTGTTGAACCAATGAATAAAAGGAGAGTTAGTTTAGACAGTTGTTTCACGGCACGTGCATTTTACTTGCTAAGATATGATTTTCCAACCAGTGTAAAGCGCATACGTCCGAAGTCAGTATTGTCTTTGGACATCGTCATCTCTCGATACTTCAAGACATGGAATTGAAGTGAACGCAGTACTACTCAAGGTGACAAACGGCATTCCTATCGATTTGTGGGCACCTTGGGGCGGAACTTCGTGAAGCGAAGATTATCTTAAGTCACTGTATTTTTATCTCAGTATGATCCCCAACACTCAGACTTTTTGGGCACAGCCCACTGAGATTTATGCCAGCACTTAAGGATGAACTACAAATGTTCAAACAAAAAAATCCCGAGTTTGAACAAACCCGGGATTTTGATAAATATGTTTTTTTAAAGGTGGATTACCTCGTCGTAAGCCGCTGCAGCTGCTTCCATAACCGCCTCACTCATTGTAGGGTGTGGGTGAACGGTTTTAATGATTTCGTGTCCGGTAGTTTCAAGTTTACGTGCCGCAACTACTTCTGCAATCATTTCAGTTACGTTCATTCCGATCATGTGGGCTCCTAAGAACTCGCCGTACTTCGCATCGAAAATTACCTTTACAAAGCCTTCTTTAGCCCCTGCCGCACTCGCTTTTCCACTTGCAGAGAAGGGGAACTTCCCAACTTTGATCTCGTAACCTGCTTCCTTCGCTTTGGCTTCAGTGTATCCTACGGATGAGATTTCAGGTGTCGTATACGTACAACCTGGAATGTTTCCGTAGTCCAAAGGTTCAGGGTTCTCTCCTGCAATCTTCTCTACGCATATAATCCCTTCTGCACTGGCAACGTGTGCTAACGCCGGACCTGGAACGATGTCACCAATGGCATAAACACCTGGAACATTCGTTTGGTAATATTCGTCTACCAATACTTTACCCTTGTCTGTCTTAATGCCCATTGTTTCCAATCCAATGCCTTCAAGGTTTGACTGGATTCCAACAGCTGAAAGAACAATCTCCGCTGTCATTTCTTCCATACCCTTTGAGGTTTTGATCGACACCTTACAATCCTTACCGGATGTATCTACCTTCTCTACAGATGAACTCGTCATTACGTTGATTCCCTGCTTCTTGAATTCTTTGGCCAATGTTTTTGACACATCTGCGTCTTCATTTGGAACGATGTTTGGCAGGAACTCGACAAGAGTTACTTCGGTACCCATGGCGTTATAGAAGTACGCAAACTCGCTTCCAATTGCGCCACTGCCTACAATCACCATTGACTTGGGCAATTTAGGCAACGCCAAGGCCTCATGGTAACCAATGACTTTCTTTTTATCAATTTTAAGGTGTGGAAGCTCGCGCTCACGTGCACCTGTTGCTAGGATGATGTTCTTCGCTTCTACAACACTTTTAGATCCATTATTATCAACTTCAACTTTGCCTTTTCCAACCAATTTACCAAAGCCTGTGATTATTTCAATCTTGTTCTTCTTCATCAAGAATTGAACTCCTTTGCTCATACCGTTGGCAACATCACGACTTCGTTTAACCACCGCGCCAAAATCAGCCGAAGCTTCTTTAACGCTTATACCGTAGTTCGACGCGTGATTGATGTAATCAAAAACCTGAGCAGATTTTAACAATGCTTTCGTCGGAATACATCCCCAGTTCAAGCATACTCCACCCAATTCTGATTTTTCAACTATACCCACTTTCATGCCCAGTTGTGCACCGCGAATAGCAGCTACATAACCACCAGGGCCACTTCCAATTACCAATAAGTCTAGTGCCATTATTTAAATTTTTTGCAAAGGTATGATTTGGCCGAAATTATCAGCTATGAACGGATTACAAATCGAAGACCGATGGGTATACAATCAAGATCGTTTTAACGCGATCGTCATTAACATAAGGCCGTGATTCATACGCCTCCAGAAAAGTGCCATGACGAACATTAAGGCTAAGATCCCAGGTGTGATAGGCAACTGAAGTGCGTAGTGAATTATCCAGATCTGATTTCACCCAATCATACAACCTTGAATCAAATGAAATGTGTTTCAGGCTCAATGAAGAAACCTTTTTAACAATCCATGCTTTTTCCTTATTCCGTTGGGCTGATGGCATATCAAGTATGGATGTAGGCAGGTAATAACTCAGGTTATAACCTGCATCTATAATCCTATGGACGTTCAGATTTAGAAACGAAGTTTCTATAATGTCACGATCATCAATAAACTCCGCTTCTTTAAGTCTATCTAAATGCCTGATCAACACATCGATATTGTCGTTGTTCAGATTTTTTACATCCAGCCAAAGCCGGCCAAAGTGCTGCACATTCCTCAAATAGGTGTAGAGTGTTTCACCCGACATACTTCCTTCTTCGCCATGGCCAACCATTAAACCTTCGTCTTCTATCTTTACATCAATTTCTATGGTGGTAAAGAGCGATCTGCGCACCTCATTGTACTTTCCATACGAATTGACCCGATGAACACCTGTTCGGATAACGTCTCCTCTAATCTTCAGCCTGGATGCGTGCCACCTTCCTTTGAAATAAGGGTTGTCTGGATTATCGTAAACCTTCTGCCCCTCCATGAGAAGCGGTTGCTCCAAATTGTACAAGGAATCAAAATGATTGTACCGCATATCGCCATAATCAGATGATGTTTGAGTCATATGCAATAGCGACTGAAAAACTAAGTCGTTTGTGTATCGTTTGCGTTTGTTTAGTTCAATGCGTTTTACCGACTCATTATAACGCTTCTTGTACCCATCAGAAAACCAATAGTACATGGGAATCTGTGCCATACGGTACGTAAAGTTTCCGGCGTTGTGCCCTCTCCCTTCTTCCAGGTCTTCGCCATGATCTGCGAAATAACATAAGGCCTTTACCGAAGAATCTTTGGTATCCAGCATTTCATGGATCTGGCGCATCATCCAATCGTTGTACAAAATACTGTTGTCGTAAGCCTCCCAGGTGGGGATATGCTTCCCCCTACCATAATCGGCCAAACCTCTTGATGGAAGTGTCTTAAAGTCAGACGGATACCGCATACTATACGTGCCGTGATTTCCCATTAAGTGGACAAATATCACCCGGTTCTCGTCGGTTTTTTCGTTCAATAACCGCCCAAGTTGAGGTAGGATCTCTTGGTCATAAGGTGCATTATCGATCGTTTCACCAATGTTCTTGTTTACATATATCTGCTCATCACAACCCGATGCAATAGCCGATACCAGATTATCCCAGTTACTCAGCTTCACCTGATTGCTTAACCAAACGGTTTTAAAGTCTGCTGCATTTAATACGTTAATGATGGTCGGTACTTCCGTGTAATCCAGTCCATTGTATTGATTGGCTTGTGTTAACGCATTTCGAAGAACTAAAACCGTATGGGTATGGCAGGAATACGCACTGTTGATTACAGTTATTTTATTCGCATCTCGTTGAGCATCGAGAAACGGTGTTGTCTTTCTATGGTATCCATATAACGACATGTGTTCTTTACTTTGCGACTCCCCAATAACGACCACATAGGTTTCACCCTTCGACGTCTTAGTTGCTTGTAGATTTTCGGGTGTATTGAACCGTTGCTGAACTTCGTTGAACTTATCGATCTCCTCGTAATATCGACCATACGCATCGCTAAATTCCTTGATAAATCTACTACCAGAACTTAAGCCACATCCCAGTACCAGTAACAAAACGCTCAACGATGCGCGCAACGGTTTTGCGGATTGACTGCGCCAGTTCAGCAATATAGGACTAACAAATAATACGAGTATAAATATCCAACCGAACCATGGAATTTCGTTCAGTGCGAATTCCTTCATCTCTGTACTATTCGATTGTAAAATGGCCACGATGGAGTCAAAATCCAAACGGAATCCGAACCGCTTATAGTTCATCACGAAAAGACTACAGAACAGAATAAATCCGAACATAGCATAGTCAATCAGTATCAATCCAATACGACGCATAAGCCCATTAGACACACTCCCAATCCACGACTTAATCCCTACCACCGCAACGGTCAACAGCGTAAATCCAGACATGATCTCAAACCAGTCGGGATACGTATAGAGATGTTCGCTGTACACAGCCAGTAGCAATCCAATCGATGGTAGAACGGAAAGGTATACCAACCGTTTTCGTATCAAGATCCAACCGAGCAGTAACCAAACCAGAATGATGCCATAAATGCTGCGCTGCTGCCTCGCATTGCTTTTTTCCATTTTCACACTGGCTTCGCAGGTCTTTCCATTGCTCTGTAGAAGCTCAAATTTGAGGTAATCGTTTCTGCGGCATCGCACTTTTGCCTTTAAGTCATTGCCACTGGAGAGGTTTACCGAATCAACGAGTTTATCATTTCGCCAAAGCCAAAAGGTTCCATGCTGCTCGCTCGATTTCACCTTCACTTTGAACATCAACTTTCCGGAAGCTCTAACCAGCAGTTTTGTTCTTGCCTTACCCTCGTTTGAAACAAGGTCGACCACACCGTCATAATCAACAACATAACTTGTGGAATCGTGGGTCACATCTGAAAATGCATAACCTGGCTTCAAAAGGTTAACATAAGCCTTGTTATACGGCTTTAAAATACCTGTAAGTAATGCAGCGATCAGTACAACCCAAACGTATGGGAACCAACTGAATTTCTGTGCGTTATGACCTGGTTTTTCCTGTGCCTTCACTTTTCTCAAGAAATAGCAAACATACAACCCTCTTGTAATCTTATCCGTACTTTAGAATCACATTAATTTTTTGGCGTGCTGTCTTTTGTCTTTGATGGTTTTGTGTCAACTTTGCGCTACAGATATTTCTATGTTACAAACACAGCAAATCCGAGCCAATTTTGACGAGATTAATCAACGATTGGCCAAACGAGGTAAGAGTTTTGAAACAGCGTTGAAAGAGGTTGTCGAATTAGACGACCTGCGTAAGTCAACACAAACGGAATTAGACAGTTCCCTGGCTGAGATGAACTCAATCTCAAAGCAAATCGGTATTTGCTTTAAGGAGGGAAAACGTGATGAAGCCGAGGCTTTAAAAGCGCAAACTGCTGATATCAAAGAAAAATCTAAAGAACTGGAAACGAAGCTCAAGGACGTGATGGAGCAGTTGCATGATGCATTGACCCACATCCCAAATGCTCCGCATACCAGTGTTAAAGAAGGTTTGACACCGGAAGACAACGAAATTGTATTAACGCATGGCGCAAAACCGGAGTTGGCCAACAATTTACCGCACTGGGAGTTGGCAGAGAAGTATGACCTAATCGACTTTGAACTTGGTGTTAAGGTAACAGGTGCTGGTTTCCCGGTGTACAAAGGAAAAGGCGCTCGTTTACAGCGGGCATTGATCAATTTCTTCCTCGATGAAGGCCTAAAACAAGGGTATACCGAGGTTCAACCTCCTATTTTCATCAATGAAGCTTCTGGGTTTGGAACAGGCCAGCTGCCGGATAAAGAAGGGCAGATGTACGAAATGACCGTAGACAAGCTATTTGCTATACCTACGGCCGAGGTGCCCATCACCAATATGTATCGGGATACCATCGTAAACAAAGACGACTTCCCAATTAAGAACATGGGATATACGCCGTGCTTCCGCCGTGAAGCAGGAAGCTACGGTAAAGATGTACGCGGATTGAACCGTTTACACCAGTTCGATAAGGTGGAAATTGTTCAAATAGATCATCCTGCCAATTCGTATAGAACGCTTGAGGAGATGAGTAGTTATGTACAGGGCTTATTGCAAAAACTAGGCTTGCACTACCGTGTGCTACGTCTTTGTGGCGGCGACATGGGCTTCACCAGCGCATTAACCTATGACATGGAAGTATACTCTGGAGCACAGGAGAAATGGTTGGAAGTAAGTTCGGTGAGTTGCTTTGAAACGTACCAAAGCAACAGACTTAAGCTACGTTTCCGTAACGATGAAGGCAAGACCGAATTAGCACATACCCTAAACGGAAGTGCATTGGCGCTTCCACGTATTGTGGCTGCTTTACTTGAAAACTATCAAACGGAAAACGGCATTGAAATGCCTGAAGTGTTACACCCATACTTAGGATTCTCCAGGATCGATTAATCGATCACAGATCTACTGGGCACTGAAGGTTCTGGTTAAAACTTTAGAACCTCATGTTTGTCATACAGTCCCCAGTACGCACCAACATCACCTTCGTCACCTACCTTCCAGGATTCATCAAAGGATGCAAAATAGAACATATCAATATCATCGTTGATCGACCAGTTCTGTGCATCTATGAAATACTTCAGGAAATTTC
>DIYD01000256.1:0-7931 GCA_002428905.1 Bacteroidetes bacterium UBA6063
GTTATTGGTTTGCACGCTTGCCTATTTCCAATCTTTAGGTCAATGCAATGGAGTTACTGTCGATGTAGACCATAAAACCGCGTGCGCTCCGGGGATATTTCAATTCGTAGCGAAAGGTCTGCCAGCCGGCACAGTTGTCGAGTGGGATTTTGGAAATGGTCCGTTGGCAGGAACGGATACCTTTAGTATGATTGAGCCGGATGCAGGAGACATAAATCTCAAACTACATGTGTATCCGCCGGTAGGAGCTAAATGCACCAAATCATTTTCTAAGATTGCCACCGTATTACCCCGACCAGATCCTGTCTTTTCCATCTCCAGAAACAACCTGTGCGGGACGCTCGATACGGCAACAATATCCGACATTACCCCAAAGTCGGCATTTCGCATCTGGAATATTGAAGGTGTGAATTTTGCCGATAAAGCAACACAACGCGTAGTAAAGTTTACCTCCAGTGGTAAAAAGAACATCACCCTGGTGGTAGAAGATTCGTTTGGTTGTCGTGGTGCCAAAACATTCGTAGATGCTGTAACTGTAGCGGCACAACCCCAGCTCAAGATTTCCGGATCCGGGAATTATTCATGTCAGAATACAACGGCTTCGTTTTCACCTCTGGTTAGTATACCTCCTGCGGATATTGATTCCATTCGATGGAATTTGCCCGGGGCGAAGAACGTTGATCTAACTGCAGTCAAACTAGATAATGTAATTTATGATAAACCCGGATCTTATGATGGCGGATATACTATTAAAACGAAACAAGGATGTACCTACAGTGTATTTCAAAAGGACATAATTGAGGTTAAAGACACGGTTGAATTGTCTGCCACCATAAGCGACACACTTTTCTGTGTAACAAAACAAGCCATCATTGAAATTCAAAATACAGGTTTAACGGGTGCACTTGACTGGGATGTATCTGGGAGTAATGGTTATACCTATATTTCAAACACGCGTCGCAGTTACATATTTGATCAACCAGGCGAATACGACCTGTTGATTTTATACAAAGATCAATACTGTACTTCACGATATTTCAAGAAAAAGGTTGCCGTAGGAAAACAGGTCACGGCTCATTTTTCAGCTGAACAGCAATACGATTGTGAAGTCCCTTTTACAGCAAAGTTCAAGAATTTATCGACGGGATCAGATACAGGACAGCTTAGCTATACCTGGACCGTATATGATACTACAGGGAAAGCAGTTTATACCACAACATCTCAAGATTTCACGTTCGACGTAGATAGTTTCAACTATTACGATGTTGAACTCGATGTACAAAGTACAAATGGGTGTTCCGACGAACTAAGGAAGAAACGTTTTATACGGGCAGATTCCATCCGCCTGGATTATTTTCCAAGGCCTGTTGAAGTGTGCTTAAATCAAGAGGTGTACATCGATAATCGAACGCTGGAGTCGTCTTATCGGAGCTCCGGAGATCGGTTTTACTGGCGACTATTCAAGAACGGCGACACAACAAAGGTGCTGGACTCCTCGAGAGTTAACAATCCAAGTTTTGTTGCGTCGTACGATGGCTATTACGATTTAAAGGTCTCCGCCTGGAACAACATGGGGTGCAGGCAAGAAGACTTCATGGACAGCGCATTTCGTGTTGTTACTCCAGTTGCCGATATTGAAATAAACAGAGATACAATCTGCGCGCTCGATCATGTAGATATTAGTATTAGGAACGACCCGAGCACAGCGAAGTATCAGCATCAATGGCATGCAATTTTAGGAAGGGATACAATTGATCTGGGTCGGAATGAGCAGCCCAAGAATATACTGGATAAACCGGGTATCTATGATGTGCGTTATGCGCTGGCTATTGATGGTTTTTGCCATGACACCGTGGTCAAAAAGCAATCACTTGTTGTTAGTGCAATTTCCGCAGAAATTCATCTACCTTCACCGCAAACATGTGTTGGAGAGGTATTTAAACCTACTATTGATGTAAAGGATACTGTTTTTGGAAATGCTTCAAAAACGGTACAATACACATGGTCTGTCAAACCTTCAACGGCAACAATTACCAATGGGAATACGGCTAAACCACTTATTCGCTTTGAGCAAAACGGGGACTATGTCATCACCGCCAGGGTTAAAAATGGTCATTCTTGTGTTGCGGAAGTCCAATCAAGTACGGTTCGTGTTGGGTTAAACTATGCCATTCTTTTTGAAGACACAACGGTATGTGCTAAAGCGGAATTACCTGTTAAAATCACATCCGATAGCCTTGTAAATCGTTGGTTCTACATGGTACAGGGGCCAGCCAACCATACCGTAATCAACCTGGGAACGGATTCTACCGCATTCTCGTTCGATAAGGTAGGCGGTTATACCATTGAAGTGATCGCCAGTAGAGACTCCCTGTGTTTTGATACAACTACCCAAACCGTACATGTGGTGGCACCTAGTGCAGCATTTACCTACCTGGATTCCAGCCTGTATTGTGCACCTGTATATGAACGATTCAGAGCTACTGGAGCAAATGTAGACACCTTCTTCTGGGATTTTGGAGATGGTAAGAAGCTAAAAACGACCTTAGACAAGGTAACCACCCTGTATGAGGAAAATACGGGTAGCATCAATCCGTATACGGTTCAATTGATTGCTAAAAACAAAAGCGGATGTGCCGATACGGTAACCAAGCCAAACCTCATTAAGGTAGACGGTCCAACCGTTGTATACACACTAGACACCAACCGGGGGTGCGAGCCCTTTGAATTATCCATCACCGGCCAGACGGAAAGTGTATGGAAGATGTTCGTCGACTATGGCGATGGTGTGGGATTTGGTTACAATCTCAGCCAAAAACACAAGTACTACAATCATTGGAGAATCATTGAACAGGAATACCAACCCGTAATTTTGGTAGTTGACAGCAATGGGTGTCAAACGGTGGTGAAGAGTGATTCTTCGGTATATGTAAAACCATCTCCGATAGCCCGAATTGGGTTAGCAGATTCGATTGATTGTGCACCGTTCAGTACCCGGGTTTATTACCTCGGGGAAGGGGCCAATTCATGGGATTGGGATTTTAACAATGATGGTGTTATTGATCGCAGCGGAGGTTCTGGAATATGGAAGTATTCCACCCCTGGGCGTTATAAGGCTGCCGTAATGAATGTAAACGATTTTGGTTGTCGCGATACGGCTTATCACTACGTTCATGCTGTAAAACCACCTGAAGCACGTATTGGATTTGACCAGTCATCGATCTGTGTGAACGATGTGATCCAATTGATCGATTCTACGCTCTATGATACCACACGAACAAGCATCTTGTGGCAGTTTAGTCAGAACGGGAATCAGTGGTCTTCTACAGATACCGTAATCGATCTGACCATAAACAACGAAAAACCGTTGAACATTACCCTGGAGGTAACCGATGAGGTAGGCTGTTCTGGAACAATACAGGAAACCATAAAGATTAAGCAGCCAGACAATACAGAACCGGCAGAAGTTGAAATGGTTACGGTACTGGACGATAGTATACTGGAGGTGGTTCAGATTATTCCTACTCTTCTTTACGAACAGAGTTATTTATTAGCGCATGACCAGAATGCGGGCATTTCACTGGTGAAACCTTTTTCGCCGGGTTCGGCGTTGGTCCGTGATACAGTAGGTACGATCGCCAAGGCTCATTGTTATCAGACATACCACGCCGATAGTTGCGGAAATTCGAGTGATTCTTCGAATGTACATTGTGCGGTATATCTTGAAATAAGTTCAACAGTACACGGTGAAAACGACCTGACCTGGACGCCCTATAAAGGATGGGATGAAGTGAAAGAGTATCGGGTTTTTAGGCGATTGGAAAATGGGCTTAACCAGGTTCTTGCCAGTGTACCGGCAACACAAACCACGTATACAGATTCTCTTTTGTGCGATTCGAACTACTGTTATTTAATTGGCGCGGTGCACCCCGACAAACCACTCGAGAGTTTTAGTAATTCTGTGTGTCAACGACCTGTATTTAATGCTACACAGCTTACAACAGATATTAGGCGCGCAACTGTGGTCAATGATCAATATGTGGAGGTTTCGGCGTTCGATACCACCGGAACATCATACACGTTTACCAAGACCCAAAATGGTATAGTCTTAGATCAATTCATAACGACAAAACATACGTACGACGACCTAAATGTTCGGGTAGATGACGAGTCGTATTCCTATTCTGTTGTTAGTACAGACCGCTGTGGTGTTAACTCTACAGCCGGTAAGGTTGGAAAATCGATGGTTCTCGAGTTAACTAAGGACGATCAACTTCATTTTCAGTGGACAAATTATAAAGAGTGGGATGGAGGTGTCAATGATTATGTGTTGTACCGGAAGCAAGGCAATGACTTTATGGCACTGAATACCCTGGCGGGCACTGATACCACAGTCGATGTGAAAATCACTACGGAGATTGAAAAATCGAACTGCTTCAAGGTCGTAGCCGTGGGTCATTCTGGGACAGTTGAAAGCCACTCGAATGTGGTTTGTCTGGAATCGGAGCCTACAGTTTTTATACCGAACGCGTTCAATCCGGAGTCCCATTATGGCAACGATGAATTCAGACCGGTGGCCTTGTTTATCCGCAGCCCGCAGGACTATGACAATGGTATTTATGAGCTTAGGGTGTTTAATCGTTGGGGCGAACTGGTTTTTGACTCAAATAATCCAGAAAAGGGTTGGGATGGCAACTACCAGAATAAACCTGCTATGGCCGGAGCGTATTTCTACTGGTTTAGAGTTCGCGGGCTCGACCAGCGTTTACGAACGTTCACCGGAACGGTTAATTTGATACGTTAGGCTATCTCATTTCTTCTAGATCAGTCCCTTGAATAAATGCATACCTCAAGAGTTTATATGACCCGAACGCAGGTAACTTCGAAACGGAGCACGTTTGCGATACGATACCGTAAAAATTTCACCCGTTGTTAGGTTAATCTGTCCGGTACGGTGGTTGTAGCGGTCTATTAAGTCACAGTTTACAATGGAATTATGATGAATGCGAAAGAAGTTTCCATCTTTTATGTCAGCGCTTAATTCTTTCAAGGTCTTTGACGCAATCTGCTGCGACTCATCTGTGAAATAGAACATGCTGTAATTACCATGTGCACGTATGTACTTGATTTCATCGTACGACTTAAAGACGAGACCACGTGACGATTGTAGCCCAATTTTTTGATTGGCAGGTCCCAGTTTTTTCTCATTCAGGAACTGCTGTAGTTGTTGTAACATCGACGTGTCAATGTCGTTTGAAAGTGGTTGAAGCCTTTGGAAAGCACGTTTCAACTTACTTGCCGTTACCGGTTTTAGAATATAATCCACGGCGTTATACTCAAATGCTTTGAGCGCATAGTTATCATAGGCGGTGACAAAAATCACCTGAAATTCTTTAAACGTTAATTCATCAAGGAGATCAAACCCGCTGGTAGTCAAAAGGTTAATGTCGAGCAGCACTACATCGGGTTGCAGCAGGTTGATCATGTCAATGGCTTCTTCTTTCGATTGACAATCGCCGACAACATCGACTTCTGGAATATCAAATAATCCCATTCTGAGGTTTCGAATAGCTAAGGGTTCATCGTCTACGATTACTGTTCTATAGATGTTGGTTGAAGTCATGTCGTTAATAATGGTAGTGTAAGAATTTGTTGTGTGCCTGGTCCGTCAGAAGCAGGAAGGTTCTCAATGGTAAAATCGGTAGGTATTTTATACATCAGTGCCAGGTTTTCAATGCGTCGCTTCACATTAAGTAAACCGCTCGGTACATGGTTGCGTCGTTTGTTAAAGCCCGGGAAATAACCAGGACCATTATCCGTGATTGTAATGCTAAGCTGATTGACCTTTTTTTCAATGCGAATGCGTATGATGCCCTTTTCAACGCGTGCTATCCCATGTTGTATGGCGTTTTCCACCAGGGGTTGTAATACCATAGGTGGCGTCTTGATTTTGTCCAGATCCGTGAAGTTATTGTGTGAGATGTCTAATTCCACGTCATTAGACAAGCGCAGTTTCTCAATGGCGAAGTAATTCTCAAGCAGGTTGATTTCCTGCGACAGAGGAATCAAATTTTTACCCGAGGATGAAATCACATCACGTAGTAAACCGGAGAAGATTTCCAGGTATTCAACGGCCTTATCGTTCTGCTTAGCTCGCACAAAGTAGTGAAACGTATTGAGCGCATTAAAGGTAAAGTGCGGACTAATCTGCGATTGCAACGCCTGAATGCGGGATAATACTGCTTCCTCTTGTTGGATGGTTAGCTCGAGTTGAGCACGGTGTCGATCGCGTTGCATGCGATTGTACAGGTAAGCTACCAACGATAAAATGATCATTCCAGCGATCCAGGGTGTATACGGATGGTCTAATAGAGGTACTTCATTTACAATAGTCAATGCTATCGGTTGGAGACGACGCCCAAATACATCAATGACCTGGATGCTCAAGTGATGTTCACCCGGTTTTAAGTTCCGTAAATGTGCAATGGCATTTGAAGATTCAATCCATTCACCTGCGAAATAATAGCGAATACCTCGGATGTTGAATGCTGGGTTAAAGACCTGAATATCAGCGCTATTTGTCGACTTGTCAACGCGTACATACAAGTCGTTAACCGGTGCGAAATACGTGCTGTTTTTTTTAATTCGAACCCTGGTGTTTTGCACGAGTTTAGCTGGTTGGAAGGAAATGGGTATATACATTACCCGGTTGTCCATCAAAAGCGTGATGGTGTCACCTGCAATGGCAAAGTCGATGGGCAGGTGCTGGTTTTTTGCCTGAATGTTCCAAACCAAATGAAGGCTATCACCAACCAGATAGTACAGACCAAAACCCAACCGCGTTGCTGCATAAATACGATGTTCGAGTACATCTATTTTGGTATAGACCTCACCAACAGGTGAACGGATGAGATGTTCCTCAATCACCGGTTTGTCTAAACCGTTTAGCCACTTCATTTTGCTACTGTGGGTAAGACCGATCAGCGTTTCGTTATCCAGAGTTTTGAGATCGGAGTAACCCGTTTGATGAATAACAGCAGTTTTGATGGTATCCGGATAGATTTCCAATTTGGCTATACCGCTGCTAGACAACACATAACTGTTGCGGTGACTGTCTGTAAAAAATCCAGTGTAATATCCAAGTTTTGGAAGCTTTAATGTACTGGGATTCCCCTGTTCAATGACCTTGGCGAACTGAGACATCAGGCACAACGTTTTGTTCTCCGTGTGCATTACATCAATACAGTTACCTATAGGCTTACTAAAGTTGTTCCACACAATTTTAGGGCCCTTGTTGCTTGTATTGACCTTGCCTTCTATATAGGCTTTCCGGGTACAGAGGTACAGATTGTCATTTTCGGCATAGATTTTATTTATTTCTTGCACAGGAAGGTTGTAGAGTGCAGATTCATTTATCGTATATGTACGTCCGACCATTTTTAACTTAGACATAGCACCATAAAGAATACTGGTATGATCATCCAGGGCGGTTAACTTACCCCAACGTATGTTGTTATGAAACACTGTAATATCGAAAGACGCCATATGTACGGGACAGAAAAACAGGCCATTATTAAATGTACCACACCAGAGATTCCCGACATGATCCTTATAAATTCGTGTAAAAGCGGTTTCTGGTTGCACAATCAAGCTTGGCTTGGAACCCGTTCTGGAAACGCATGAGATACTGTTTTCTGATACAACGGCAAGCGTTGTGTCGTTCATAAATTGGAAGTACTCGGGCCTACCCAGTTGGCTGTCACCGCCTATTTCAAATGCTGGTCCTTTCACCGACCATTGGGCATGGAGTGTTTTATTTGTAAGGTTATACCACAGGGTGTTTGGTTTAGCATAGTCGGATATCAGAAATTTACCGGGCAAGCCGGTTTCAGTCCTCATTGGAGACGAGTCATGCAATTGAGATAAGACAT
>DIYD01000256.1:8001-15452 GCA_002428905.1 Bacteroidetes bacterium UBA6063
GGCGGGTTATGCTATAGGTAAAGCGGTAAGTGCCTTGAATGGTTAAGGTTGAGTCATCAGTGGCCCAAACATTGAAATGTTCATGAAGGAATTTTGCGTTTGTTAGACCAGGCCGGTAGATGCGTTTGTGTACAGACTGATGGTTTATTTCATAAATCGTATTGCTTCCTACAAGGTAGGTTAGTTGACGTGATGGAATAACCACAACATGGATAAAGGCCGATTCCAATTGAGGGATAAAAGGCATCTCCTTTTTGGAAAACAACTGCCCGTTTTGAATGAAACCAAATGTTCCGTTGATGTCACAGAACCAGATCCGATTCAGATGATCGCAAAAGATGTTTAGTGCTTCACACGATAACCCTTTAAGCGACAAGTCATAGTTGGTAAACGCAAACCCATCGAAGGACGTAACTCCATTAGCAGTAGCAAACCACATTACACCACTTTTGTCTTGAGTTAATGCAAAGACCGTATTGCTCGGTAATCCATCTTGAACCGTATAGTTAATATGGTAGGGTGTAGTTTGGGCATTGCTACAGACACAAAAGACGAAAAGGATGCCACAAAGGCTCCCTTTTAGTCCGAGATCCTTAATCCACAACAGCATGTTGGGAAGTTAATGATTTTAACCTTTAATAACTAGTTAGATGTGAGTATCAGTGCGTTAAATCCAATAATTCGGTATCCATTGAAGTGGAAGAATAAACCTGAATAAGGTAAACGCCCGTTGGCATCTCACTCAGGTCGAAGGCATAACCATGGATCAGGTCATTGGCATCAAGCACTTGAGTGAACACCACCTGGCCAGCCATATTCGTTATACGTAAATTATGGTCTTCCCGCGATACGCCTTCCGTTTTCGAAATGTGTACCTGACCACCAGAGGGGTTTGGATATACGTTGAAGTTCCCAACGATTACTTCTTTTTTGAACAGAGCAACCAGACCAAGTACTTCCTGACTTCCATCGTAATCGGTTTGAATTAACCGGTACAACACCTCACGTTGGGTTTCGAGTCGAACATCGTAATCGGTAAAGTCGTAGTTGATGATGTACGATGCAAACCCATTTGGTGCCTTAGAGTCTACCTTACCTATGGTTTTGAACGGCTGCCCATCGATACTGCGTTGAACGATAAAGTGACTGTTGTTTACCTCAGCGGCAGTAGACCAGGTAATCTCCGCATCGTTTCCCATCCAGTTCCCATCCAGCGCAATAAGCTCAACCGGAAGCGGAGCCACATCGTATACGGTTTTGGTATAGGGAGAAAACAAGGTTAAGTTGCTTCGTTTTGTTACCAGAGCGCCGCTAATGGTGGCACCCGTTGTAATATAGCCGTTTCCAGGTTCGCCGGCATAGAGGTTGGCATACTTTAAGAGATCCCAGTTCGATCCGGATGTAGTATCTACACCATTACTTCCAGGCCCATTGGGAGAAGTACCTACATAATGGGTGATGTAGTGGTTCGCCCGATAAGAATTAAACGTTGCACCTTCGGTCACCGTATTGTGTTGCAATTCCAGCGTTACGTTGCTTCCACCATCAACCCGTTCTTCCACATCCCAGGTTCGGGCAACCGACGCTCCGTTGAATACGGTTCCGGAATAACCTTTGTGATACACATTGGCGTAAACCCGCATGGAGTAATCATCATCCGTGCCTGCATTTCGAATTCGTCCGGGTGTATAATCGCCAACAGCGATGCCAATCGGGAAAGCTTCTTCCTGATCAATATTGTTCAGGCTTTCACGTTCGAGGTAACCAATCTTGGTGGTACCTGTTCCATTGGTTACGAAGAACTGCGTTTCGTTGAAGTTTAAAATCTCTCCCGGATCGTTATCGCCAACCGTAAAGTCAAAACCATCGTGGATGACATGACCATCAATAAATCGAAAGGTATCTCGTGTTTTTGCATCGTCGTTGATCAGGTATAAATCGTTGGCGTTCTCCAGGTGGATGTCTGGGAATGAGCATCCCACCGAACCCGACCAGTCGTGCCCGCCTTCCAGCTTTTGTGCCACGTTGTTGGCGTACGGTGCGGGGCGAGGTTGCTGGAAAAAGAAGGTGCCTGCACCTGGCATCGTTGCATTGTTGTCGTTTTTCCAGGTTTCACCGAAAAAGTGAATAAAACCACCTTCAGTGCTTCCCCAGGTACCATAGTTGGTGGCGTTACCCCAAACGCTCATGGTGTCACTGTTGAATACGTGCATTTTAGCACCGGTGTGTACGTACGTATTTGACACTTGACTAAAGGACTGCTCACAGTTGACAAGCACCATCACGAGCAGTAATGATGCCATCTTCAAGAGGTTTAACCTACTTGTCTGCCAATATTCACGCAGGATGAAGATTTTTAGACGAAGTGATTCTAAATGCAAAGACTTAAGCATTGTCTTATCGCGTGATTCTGTTTGAGAACCTGAATTGTATCGAGATGTGGCGATGCGATTGTTTTTAAGTGTTCTTTGTCGTTTCTCGATACACGCTCGTATCGCGCGCACTCGAAATGACAACGTGTTTAAACCTCTAAACATCTTTTGTCCTGGTGTCTTATATCTATTTACTATTCGTTTCATTGTTCTTTTCTTTTATCATCCTCCGAAGCTTCAGCGTAGGAGGAACATTCGCTATTGGTTAAATCATTGCTTAACTTGTCTGCCGAAGCTCGCCGTGGCGCAGCGTTGTCAGATTGCTACATTGGTTAATTGATCAGTTGCTACATTGTTCCATTTTCACATTTCCACATTGCTCGCTTTAGCGAGCCAACCCGCTGGGGTGACAAGTCGCATTGCGCCACCCCGTTGGATCGATATAAGTAGCCTGTTTGTGTATTCTTCTTGTTGACCGTTAACATCCGACCAATTGCTCCATGGATACATTGACTCATTGCTACATTGCTACATTGCTACATTGGTACACTGGTACATTGGTACATTGGTTCATTGATACATTGGTTCATTGATCAATTGTCCAATTGGCCTGCCTGTAGATTAAGCCCTCCCGGTTCACCGAAGCGAACCGAGGCGAGCCCATCCTATCAGACTAAAATTTGTACCCTCCGAAGCCTTGGCGAAGGAGGGCTAATTCTCCTCCGATAACCATCGGGGTTATTATTCTTTATTGGCCGTTTGAACCTGAATGTTGTTGGCATTTAATGCTGCCATTATGGTTGCCAGCTTTGCTTGAAGAACGGCCAACTGTTCATTCGAATCATCCTGAGCAACGCGAAGACTTTCATTGGCTTTAGCCAGTTGTTCAGCGTTGTGCATGGCTACATTTAACAGATCGTTTTTCGCATCCAACTCTGCTTTTAATTCCTGAATGGCTTTGGTAAGTACTGGAATCAATTCTGTATACCGGATACTCATCATGTCTTCTTCGTTTTCAGGCACTTCAACCACTTCCGGTACAACTTCTTTTACTTCCTGCGCGATGAAGCCAAGGCTTAGTTTGTCGCTACCGTTATAGTAGTACTTGCTTGGGTTAAGTGCCATTACCGTGTTTAGACCGTAACCTACACCGGTAATGCTGTTTTTCGCACGACGGTCGGAAATGGAGGACCAGGATGTTCCGTTGGCCGCTAGTTGTACGCCTGTTGTTCCAGCTGTGTTGGTTTCCAAACGGTACCCACCAATGAACTTTGAAGCGAATTGATGATTAGCAGTTGTCGATGCTGACCAGCCAATTGCAAAACTATAATCATTATTAGCGGAACAGGATGTTCCAATAGATACAGAACCTTGTTTATTTGATTCAACCTGTCGCCCTAAAGCAATTGACCAGTTTCCAGTTGCTTCAGCCTCATTTCCTATTGCCCAGGCACCATATGAACCACCTTGGGCATATGTATTAGAACCAATTGCCAGTGTAAAATCTCCATTTGCTACAGAACGAACACCTGCTGCCAGTGCCCATCTTCCATTTACTGTATCATTCTGCCCAAATGCATAACTATAATTTGCCCCTGAAGATATATATGAGCCACTTCCTATTGTAAGGCCTCCTACACTCTCGCATGTTGTACCCACTCCCAAGGCATAAGAATATTGCGCCTTGGCTTCAACGTTTGTACCTAAGGCGAAGCTTCTATCACCAGTTGCTTTGGCGTTGTTTCCAATTGCATAAGCACCCCAAGTACCTCCATGTGCTTTTGAACCAATCCCCATGGCAATAGAGTAATTTGAATTTACGGTGTCGTTCTGTCCAAATGCCAAAGAATTAGAACCGACGGCCACGGAATTTACACCGGATACGGAAGAATTTACACCAGTAACTCTGTTATTGGTCCCCCACGCGGTGGATTGTGCACCAGAAACGGTGTTTGAAGAACCCCAGGCGGCGGAATTACTGCCAGAAACGGTGTTTAAATTACCCCAGGCTGCGGATTGTGCACCTGAAACCGTGTTTATGCGACCCCAAGCAGCAGCGTTTTCACCTGAAACGGTACCATTTTCGCCCCAGGCTGCTGACTTTGCACCCGAAACATCATTTTGAAGACCAAAGGCAAAAGCTGTCGATCCACTTACATCGGTTTGACTTCCACCTGAGAACGAGTGATTACCTCTCGCTCTGGTACCATTTCCAGTGGCAGTCGCCGAATGTGCAGACGCTTCAGTGTGGTATCCTGTCGCCAATGAATAAATTGCCAGAGAACGCGCATTTGTTCCAATGGCTATAGATTGGTGATTAGCCCTGCTATTTTCTCCAATAACCTAGGCACCGTTATTTCCTCCATAGGCAGTGTCTGTATTGCCAATAACCATGGCATTGTTACTAAAGACTATGTTGCCCTGACCTATAGCCATTCCACTGCCTCCTGATAGTGTATTGCCGTTTCCACTTACAAGGTTGTTGTCACCATTCGAAATACTGTTTTGATATCCGAAAACAGCATTTTGATTTCGAGCTACAGTATTGTCATGCCCAACCACTAATGTATTAGTCCCTGTAACAGAGTTATCTCTGCCACCTGAAACTGAAAATGAACCTGAAACCAAATTGCTACCTCCTGAAGCCATTGAGCTTGCACCAGATACGATGTTCGAAGACCCCCAGGCCGCTGAATTTGCACCAGAAACAGTATTCGAAGAACCCCAAGCTGCTGCTTGAGCACCAGAAACGGTATCATTTAAACCCCAGGCGGCGGAATTACTGCCAGAAACCGTATTCGAAGAACCAGCAACCAGTGCATTTGCAGCGGTATTGGTATTTCCGCTACCCATTACACCCGAATTTGCCCCGGAGCTGGAATTACTCTGCGCTCCCCAAACAATGGCTCCTTCTGTCCATAAATCATCGGTGATGGTCATTGGTATCAACGTCGTACGCGTATTGCTTCCTTTGGTATACGTGTAGAAATCATGATCGTTGGTTATGCTGTCTTCATTACTACATGGGCTAATCCAGGCAGATTCGGAATGATTCCACCAGTTGATGCAACCCTCGGTGACGTTATAAACCGTTAAACCATGTGAGTTGCCCGAAACAAAGCTTACTGCAGCCGATACTGCGTCTCGTTGGGCTTCTGTCATTCGTGGCAGCAACAACCCTTTGGTTGTGCTTTCAAGTTCGAGTAATGAGCTCGGTTCAATACTGGTTTCGTTATCACCGATTTTTACCTGCGCGGAGGCGTTCGTTGCGAATGCCAGCATGAGCAAGAGCCAAGACGCGGCGAAGCCGGTCTTGATCAGGACACGGTGAAACCGTCGTCCTGATGTGAGTATTGAACAAGCCAATACCATGTTCATCCTTAAGGAAGTAGTTTGTAGTGCAGTCTTCCCAGACGATTTTAAATTTTTAGTCTTCATAATTGTGTTACATTGTTCGAAAGGTTTTACCTCCCACTGTTAGGCACAATGAATGACAAGCAGTATACCTGTGTGCCAGATTGCAAAGAGGACTGGATAACTGCACATAAATTTGATAACTGCACGAAAGAGCCCATAAGTGTTATTGGCTGCAAAAGCTAACTAGCTGGAGTTGTTTCAAAATGGGAAGAAGAAACCGTTGTTTTTCCGAAAATTGGATGAGAAGTGTAAAGGATAAACGATTTTTCGATTGAAAAATCTTCATAATTATGAAGCAAAATGCTGTTTTTCGCTTAGAGCTTGCTCTACCGATAGTTATCGGTAGTATAATCCAACCACACCTTTTGAGGTCTGTTCTTCTCTTCATTTTTTCCTTAGATGAAAAACACAAAATGACGATAAAACCCTCATGAATACTGAGTTTCTATGGGTTAAGCTCATATTTCAGACAAGCTACAAAACGTACAGAAGTGTATAGAAGTACATAGAATAACATCTTTTCGGTACAAATTCAGTACAACTATGATTACAGCACATGTCAAACTAGTCCGACGAAAAAGCAATGAATCCAAAGATGGAACCAGCCCGATTTATTTACGCCATCATCTTGGTAGTAATAAGTTCATTCAAACGGGGTATAGGGTAACTTATCAACATTGGGACGATAAAAAATGCGTCGTTAAAAGGGCACATCCATCACACAAGCAAATAAATATTGGGTTAAAAGCAATCATTTTAAAGGCCGAAAGACTTATTGTAGCTGAACCCCAGATTACGGCAGAAAAGATGAAATCTTTATTGTTCAATAAGCACTCAGAACAAGGTACAACGTTTAATCACTTTTGTTGGAGTTTAGTTGAAATAAAAAAAGAGACCTGGGCAAAGGCAACTTACGATGCTAATGTATCTCATTGCAGAAACCTGGACAGGTATAACCCCAGTCTCTCTGTTATTCAGGATGGCGAAGAGTTTGTAGCCGATTACACGAAATGGTGTAAGGAAGTACGTGGCAACAAGCATAACTCAATTGTTAAAAATCTAAAGTTCTTATTACAAGTGCTGAAGTACTACGTTAAAAAGGGTAAAATACCGAAGAATTTTCTTGAAGACAATATTGAGTCGAGCCATGAGGTAATGCCCAAATGTCTAACAAATGAGAATCTACAAAAACTGGAAGATTACTATGATGAACTTAAACCAAGCTCGACTAAAGAAATTCTAGGTCAGTTTCTCTTTTGTTGCTATTGTGGTTTGAGATTCAAAGATATGGTAGAACTAACCTGGTTAGACATTAAAGACAACGCTATTGTTGTTACCATGGGTAAAAGCCGGCAAAAAAAGTTTGTATCGATACCGCTATCGAAAAAAGCTAAATCCTACATGCCCGAAATGCCAAAAGATAAAGAACAGTTGGTTTTTGCATCTTACTCAAATCAAAAGACCAACGATCGTTTACGTACCATAGCAGAGGACATGAATATCAAGAGTAGGCTAACATTTCATGTTGCCAGACACACATTTGGCACTAAAGGAGTTAATAAAGGTATTCCGTTAGATGTTATGCAGGTACTTATGGGCCACACCAATATCTCTACCACTCAGATATATGCTAAAGTCTCACAAGCCACCACAAGGAGATAT
>DIYD01000155.1 GCA_002428905.1 Bacteroidetes bacterium UBA6063
CATCGGGGTGTGCTGCAAAAGCCAGTATATCCAGTTTTTGGGTTGCCATAGAAAGGCAACAAAGCTACGAGAATAATGTTTAATGAAAGACCTGGATGCGTTTGACCAAATGTGAACCATCGCTCATATATACATTTACCAAATAAAGAGCAGAAGGCCAATCTGCAGTAGATAAATCAAGCTCAAGGGTACCGGCACCTAATTTAATATCTTCGATTTTCTGCCCAAATAAATTGTTTACTTCAATTCTTTCCAGTTCGTAAACTGATTGAACTCTCACAGAGAGGTTTGAAGGGTTTGGAAAAAGACTTATTCCATTATCCGAGATTAAAGTAGGAACGGATACCGGGTAATTGTCTAAATGGTAGGCACTTATACAATACATGTTATTTTCTCGCTCTCCCGGTGTTTCAAGTTTCATACTATCCATACCAGTACTATAAACGAGCACATCGGTGCAGAACTTAAATTCGATACTTGTACGATATTCCACTTTAATTTCTCTACTGTGTTTTATACTGTCACCAGGAGCGATATGGCTTTTAACCTTTAGAAACTTGGGAAATATTTGGTTTCCTCCAAATTTGAACCCTATTGAATACTGATCCTCAGGAATAATGGTATCAGGGCCGTTGTTAATGATTGCTACATGAACCATCTGTTTACCTGGGCTCGTAAAAGTGTCGTAACCAGAGTTAGGGGCCGTAATTACCGCTTCAACTTCGCAAATACGTTTGCTTTGGGCTTCTAAATGACCAAAAGTGCATAAAGCAACAACAATCAAGCATAAGACTCTCCAATTCACCGTATCAGAATTTTTCGTGTGATGATGAATGCATGAAGCTCTACTGCAATGAAGTAAATACCGTTAGGTTGGTCAACAAGTATTGACCTATGTTCGGCATTGGCCTCTAGCGTCTTAAAGTCAAGTTCACGACCAAGAATATCATAAAGTTGAACGTTTTTTATACCGGACGCGACTATGGTAATAAAGTTGTTAGCTGGATTAGGAAATACTTGAATGGATGGATCAATCCCTGGATTGAGGGGTGTGCTCGAATTTCCAATGTGATTTAGAAACAGCGCAGGTGTGTTATCATGTCTGTCTTCACTGAATTCGGATTGCAGCCTTTGCTTGCCGTAATCTTCCCCAAAAGCTCTTGGGTTGCCAAGAGACATTCCAAATTTATTTAAGTGCTTACCTGAGTTTACGCTGATGGTATCCCAGATTAAGAATGAATCATTGGGTGCCAGAACTCGCTGGAAGGCAACTCTTCTTTCTTTTTTATGAGGATTCAGACTGTGGCTTGGTTCGTAGATCAGCGTGTCGGTAGTGAAAACCGTATCTGGCCCCTGGTTAAGAACCTGAATTGAGAATTTGATAATTGCCGGAGAATGAATGGTAGAATCCTTAGGAGGAGAGGCAAACGTTAATTTAAGATCAGCATAGCGATATTGAGCAGTGCTTGTTAAACCCCAAAGACAAAATGTTAAAAAAAAATATACTGTTTTCATGGCATTAGTCATTAGAACCCATGTCTTTTCTCACATCGCAGGTGCAACATATAGTCAAAGGTATTGTAAAATTAAGAGTTGGACATGGGAAGTTGGCATCGTCACATGGTTCAAGTATTATCTCAAGGTCAAATTCGATACATCCGCATGGGACTGGTTCTGGATGGTTTGGAGGGGCTTCCATTTCAGAACATTTATCTTCGCAGTAGTTCTCTGGGGTGGGTACGGTCCGATTTTGGAAGTCCTTAATTTGGACAGCATGGCTAAAGTTAGAAGGCCACCCAACGGGGGTAGGTGGCGTTAATGTAATGTCTCCTGCACTGAGATTGCTACAAAATCCCGGTAGATCATTGGTTACATCCAACAGGAAATCATTAAATTCTAGACATTTTTCAGTCGGTGGCGCTCCTGATGAGCTACCATTCCAACGCCATGCTTCGAATATATCTTCAGGGTTCCTAACATTTAGTGTCGTCTTGAACCCTGGTACTAATTGTCCAGGGTTATTTGGGTCATCACGATATTCGGTGAAAACAATCCTGGTAACTTCCGAGTCAAAATGGAATAGATTATTGTTTACCGCCCAACTTCCATTAATCTGTTTGTTATATTCGATTAGTTCGTCTCCTGTCGTAGGATGATTATATACGGAATAATCCGCATCTGAAAGTTCGTTATAATTGTATACATCAGCTCCATTTATGTCCCATTCTTCAATTAAGAAATACGTTGGTAAACTGCTGATGGGAACTCCGTTTATTCGAAACGACGTACCATTATTCAGAATACTAAATGACAGATTGTCTTCTGTAATATTCAATACTTGGAAGCAAGTTTTGATATAAACATAAGGGCTTGGGGAGCCATGTCCTCCGCCATCTCCGGTCTGTCCAGATAATGCAGCAGCAGTAAAAAATAAAGATAACAGTAAAGTAGAAGTCCTTTTAATTTGGTCATTAAATGTCATAGTTCGATAAATTATTCAATCGAAACTAGCGTTTTCGATACATACATTGGCGTCCGAATTGTCCAAATCAGACAAGTGTTTGGAATGACGGCTTAAGTGTTACTAAGTTGGTTAGTTAGAAGTGACTACTACTCCAAATTATATGCCTTGATGATCATATCTAACTTATAATCCACGATTGGATCATATTCCGTTTTTAGACTGGCATTATACATTTTAGCAAATGCTCCCCAGTAGAACGTTTCTACACTGCCACGGTATCCCTTAAGAATGTCGTAGGTGGTTTTACCCGTTTCGCGGTGAATCAATTTAATGAGCAATAAACCTTGCGATCTCGAGAAGCCTTTCAACGTCTCCATGAAGTCTTCTTTTAACGATTTTTCAGTCTCCTTAATGTAGCGTTCACGCTCCTTCGGATCATTGATCAACAACAAGTTGTCCTCCATCATTTGAAGTCGGAATGCAGCCAGTTTTGCATAGGGCATTACTTTCTTGACATTGTACTTCAAACGTCTGTATTCTTCGCGTTGCTCCGGAGTAACGAAGTCTTTTAACACCACCTCCTCAAAGGCGTAGAACAATAAGGTGTCTCCACTTGCCGAGTCGATAATTACCTGCACAACCTCAATGGAATCCAGGTTGACTGGTTTCTTTGCTTTAACTGTGCTGTCGTTCGTCTGTGCCAAACCGGCACTTCCGAAAAGAATACAAATCGCTATGGTGATTAGGGTTCTCATTACGCTCTTAGAAATTCAAAATGCGTGCCACAAATTAAACGGAATCTTTGCCCTTAATCTTATGTTTTAGCTTAATTATCCAGGATTCCAGTTTTCCGACCTTTCTTTTTGGACCTGTGATCGGTTGATTTATAAATATTGGGTTGCTGTATACCTCAAGATAAACATAACTTCTTTCATACGTTTTCGAAGGCCAGTTCGATTCGAGTTCTACAATCTCTTTATGTGAAAAATCACCGCTTATGTTACTCTTTATTACGTAGTTAACATCTTTGATTTCCGTATCGTATAAGTGGAGTATATCGGTACTGTCGCCATTCAGCTTTGTAGTGGCTGATGGATTTCCAAGCGGTGCATAGGTGTGAAATGGTTCATGGTTAAACTCTTTTTTCGCTTCTTCCAGTAGAGGAAAGATTGATCGGTACGCCAGGGTCGCATCGCCCATAATCTTACCTGGATAGAACCAAAAATGTCCACTAATCAAAACAATAGATGCTGTAATCCATAGCCTGGGCTTCCAACTGGGCAGGAGCTCTACGTTCGTCAGTACAATAAAAGGAAGACAGGGCAGGAGGTACCGATGCATCGGCCCTGTTTTGGTTGTTGCGGCAATGGCTAAACCATTGAAGAGATAAACAAACAGGAATAAAACAACCGGGTGGTTCCATGACCAACGCAATTTACCTCGTAAAATACTCAGCGCGGGGATTAAGAACAGGGCAATTTGGCCGTAATCGACCATACGCCAATCGGCCATAATCAGATTTAGTACAAACCTTTTTAAACCTGGAAATCCGCGGTGACCGGCGTAGTCAGGTGAGCTAATCCCCCAACCAACAGAGGTGTAATGGTAGAAGACCCACAGCGCAAATAAGACGCCAGGTATGATGAGTCTCAGCCCTCCTTGTACTGCTTTGCCTGAAATAGACTTTCCATCGGATTTAATCAGCCACCATAACCAAAGCGGAGCCAGATAGTATAGTCCCTGTAAATGCGTTATCACAATCAAGGCTGAAAAAATAACTTGCTGTACGGTGTTGCCGTTTAGTAGGGCAAAGGCCAAACTCAAAACAAAATACGTAAGTGGTAGATGCATATTGGGGTTGACCGTTTGTGCCAGAAACAGCGGTGTGATCAAGAGCCATAAGCCTCCTAAAAAGCTTGCTTTGTCATTACCATATTGCTGGCCCCATTGTATCATTTTGCGTAGAATGAGGATGCTCCATACAAGGTTGAATAAGTGGCTAACCCAAAGGTGTTTTCCAACGATTTTCCAACACAGTGCATGTGCTGCAGGTATCGTCAGCGGGTGGCCAGGGTCCAGGTTCTCAGGATAAGAAAACTGTGTAAAGTTACTTTCAAAGATGCGTAAACTCGCTCTGGAGATTGAGGAAATGGCATCGCCGAAGAACGGGTCGTTCCTGGTGACCAGAAATAGCACTGTATAAAACAATGCAATGATCGACCATATGACGTGCTCCTTCTTCACCTTCAACAAAGATAAGCGTCTAAAGGGTCAACTAGATTTGAATTTCGCCTTCAAATGTTTTTTCAGCAGGCCCGATCAAATAGATGTTAGAGAACCCTGATTCGGTCCTGGAGAATTCAATGGATAGCTCGCCGCCCATACTTTTAACTGGAGTAACGTTATGGGTTGAAGTGTTGTTGCTGTGAAGGTAGTTGGCCAGTGCCGATGCGGTTACACCGGTACCACAACTTAGGGTCTCAGCTTCTACGCCGCGTTCATAGGTGCGCACTTCCAAAACATTTTTCGTAGGGTGAATAAAGTTCACGTTTATCCCTTCCGCCTTAAAGCGGTCATTATATCGCACCAAATGTGCTTCAGATACGATGTCTACCTTGTATACATCCTCTACAAATACAATATAGTGAGGTGATCCGGTATCGATGACATAGTCACCGTTGGTATTTTCATACGACAACACATCGTGCATCTTTAGCTTAACCTCTCCGCTCGAATCGATCTGGGCATAATGAGGTCCGTCTGTAGATAGGAAATTAGTTTCCGACTGAATAATACCAAGGGACTTTGCAAAAGCGACTGCACATCGACTACCGTTTCCACAAAAGCTTTGAGAACCATCTGAGTTGAAATAGATCATGTGAAAATCCAATTCGTCGTGATTTTCAATCACTATAAGGCCGTCAGCACCTACGCCAAATCGCCGGTCGCAGATCTCCGCTATGGGCAATTTTAACGCATTGAATGTCTTCGACCGATTGTCGATCATAACAAAGTCATTACCAGTGCCCTGGTATTTGTGAAATGGCAGAATCAAGGGTCTACTTCTGATTTAAACTGTTTAAAACTGTACTGTCTGTAACCTTTCTTAACTGGTTAAAACTATTGTTTGCAATAATACGATAGTATGTACCATTTTTATTCAGATAAATGTTCCCATCGAGTTGAGTGAGGGAGAGACTGGTATTCTGAGGTGTGTCGAAAAGAAGCAGTTTGTTGCCGTCGAACTTATAGCCTTTGAAGTTTACGATACTATGCCAAAACTCAACCCGTACGGATTTTACTTGTTGGCGAATGGGTTTTGCAGGAGCTTTTAATTCGTCAGGTACGCTTTCCTTGTCAAGTTCTTCTTTTTGCTTTTTGTCCTTGTTTTTTCTGCCCAAACCGCGACTTGCTTTTTTGTCGGTGTCGTCATTGGTGGTAACGGAGGTTATGTCGCTTTGTCTAACAACAGATGCCGTATTAACTGCCCAAAGAACGACGTTCGTTGAACCCAACATGGTGTCGCGCCGTGCTTTAAATCGTTCTCCGTCCAGCTCTTCTTCGTCTTCACGTAACTGAGCAAGGTCGGCATCTTCATCCGTCTCAACATTGAAATACCTGGGCTCTTCTATTTCTTCGTCAACCGGTTCTTCATCAGCAACAACATATTGTGCATTACTGTCGATTTCAGTGATTGGTAACGGCTTTTTATCTTCATTTTTCAACGAGTCCACCAAAACCAGGTCATCGGCATCTTGTTCTTGAGCGTCTGGTTTTGCAACCTGCTCCTGAACCGCCGGAGGCTTATCTTCGGTGCTGAGTTCTGAGTTTTCAGGCCCGAAGCCAATAACATATCGCAGCACAAACCCAAGTGCAACCAGACTAACCACGGTTGCGGCTATGGCAAGTAATCTGCCATTTAAAGGAATAATTCCCCTGGATTTTGATGTGCGTTCCTGGAGCATCGCTTTCAGGTCTGCATGTCTGCTTGCTTCGATGCTTTGAATGATGGCCTTTTGCAACTGAACTTGCTTCAAAAAGGCAGGGTCATCTTTCAACCGGATCTTAAATTTATCCAAATCCTGTCCAACCAGTTCGCCCATCAGGTACTGGTCAATCAACTCGTGTATGTGTTGTTCGTCAGTCATGGCTATTAGTTGAAAAAGTCCTCTTTGTTGTACTGCGAAGTTACAGCCGCCTGTAAACGCTTAAAGCACTGGTACTTCTTAGACTTTACCGTATCGGTATTGGCGAACCCCATTTTCTCGGCAATGATTTTATTCTCTAAACCATCGAAATAGAAATAGCTCAACAGCTTCTTGCATGTTTCATCGAGTTCTGCTACCAGCTGGTGTATAACACTTTGGTCCAGATGGTCGGTTGAGATGTCGTCCGCCGTAATCTTTTCCTGTAGGGATTCGTCGACAACCGTAAACCGGGTTTTCTTCTTTAACTGCTTGAACCATAGGTTCTTTACTATGGCCATCAAGTAGGTGCTCATCTTTACAGTGAGCGAAAATTCTTTTTTATTGACATTGCGCCAAATGGCAATGAGGCTGTCTTGCAGCACATCTTCCACCTCGTCCTCACTACCGTTGTTTTTGAGTATAAAGCTCTTTACCATCGCGTAATATGATTTGTACATAACAACCAATGCCTCTTCGTTGCCCGACTTAATTTCATCCACCAATTGGGAATCAGAAAATCGTTTGTTCAGGAGCATTTTGTAGAGGGTTAATATTGTTTAATCGATAATGGTAAACGACGCGAAAGACTTTTTACTTTTAAATCGTTACAAATATCGAATTTTAACGGAGAATTTAGCGTGACGTCTAAATTTGTCCTAAATAGTTAACAGATTGAATAGAAGTAGAATGAAAAAAGTGTTAGGCATTTTGGCAATTGCCTTCGTAGGTGGAGCGGTTGCCCTGGGATTAAATCATTATTTCTTCAAACAGGAAGCTATTCCACAAACATTTGAAGAGCAACAGAAGGTACATTTTACCAACCAGCAGGAGGTAAAAGACAATGTAGGCTTCGACTTTGTTTCCGTTTCGGAACATGCTACGCCAACCGTTGTACACATTAAGACAACTATGGCAGCAGCACAAAGCGATATGCCTGAGATTTATGACCCCTTTGGTTTTTTCGATGATCCAAGATTTCGCCAACGGAATCAGCCAAGGCAGGGTTCAGGCTCAGGGGTAATCATAATGAATAACGGATACATCGCAACGAACAATCACGTAATTGAAGATGCTACAAAAATTGAAGTGATCTTAAACGATAAACGAAGTTATGATGCTGAGCTGGTTGGACGAGATCCAGAGACCGATTTAGCGTTACTCAAGATTGAAGAGAATGAGTTGCCATTCCTCAACTTTGGCAATTCGGATAATCTGAAGGTTGGAGAATGGGTGATTGCCGTAGGTAACCCCTTTAACTTAACAAGTACAGTTACGGCTGGTATCGTAAGTGCAAAGGGAAGAAACATCAACCTTCTTCGCCAAAATAGTGAGTATGCGATCGAAAACTTTATTCAAACGGATGCTGCCGTAAACCCAGGGAATAGTGGTGGTGCATTGGTTAATACACGTGGTGAGTTGATTGGTGTCAATACTGCAATTGCTTCACAAACAGGCTCTTACGCTGGATATTCTTTTGCAGTTCCTGTAAATATCGCTAAGAAGATTCTTGACGACTTGCGCAAATATGGTGAAGTTAAACGTGCAATTCTAGGTGTTCGTATTCAGGATATCACAGCTGATCTTGCCGCCGACAAAGGCATCAAGGAAATTGAAGGTGTCTACATTCCGGAAGTGGTAAGCAACGGTGCTGCGGATAAGGCCGGTATAAAAGCGGACGATATTATTTTGAAGATCGATGGTGAGGCAGTGAATAAGGCTTCTGAGCTTCAGGAAGAGATTAGTAAATACCACCCGGGTGACGATGTGATGGTGACGTTGAGACGTGATGGCAAGTTGATTGAAAAACAAGTGAAGCTGTTAAGCAAAGATGGAAAGAAAGAAATCTCTATAGAGACCGATCGAGAGGAAAAAGTGGCGTTGGGAGCAACCTTCGAAAACCTGGGACATCAAGAGAAAATGGATCTTGAGGTGCGAAATGGTGTTCGAATAAAGAAACTTAAATCAGGCCCTTTAAAGGATAAAGATGTCCCAGAAGGTTTTGTGATCACCAAGATTGACAAGCAGCCGGTTTACACCACTAAAGACGCAGTTTCGTTGCTCGAAGGCAAATCGGGTTCTGTTTTAATTGATGGTGTGCACTCGAACGGGGAAGAAGATTCATTTGCAATTCGCATAGAAACAGATAGTTAAACTATAGGTACTTTTATGGTAAAGGGGGAGCTGAAGAGGCTCCCTTTTTTGTTGGAAAAAAACTTAATGTTGTAACAGAGTTCAACACTATGGCAAAAATCAAATTTTGTGGGGCGGCCCAAACCGTAACAGGCAGCAGTCATTTAATCACCTTTGACGATGGAACCAACGTCCTTCTGGACTGCGGACTATATCAGGGAAATGAAGACAAGTATGAAAACTTCAACCGTGAGTGGTTGTTCGATCCCGGAGAGATCGATTACATGATCTTAAGTCATGCACATATTGATCATAGTGGGCGCATTCCAAAACTCGCTAAAGACGGTTTTAAGGGCGACATTATTTGTACTAGTGCAACGCGTGATTTGGCGGCTATTATGCTGATGGACAGCGCGTTCATTCAAGAAAAAGATGTGGTTTATGTCAATCGGCGTAAGGAGCGTCTTGGCCTAAAACCAGTAAAACCCTTATATACGATTGAAGACGCACGCAACTGTATGGATCAATTTATTGGTGTGGGTTACAATCGTTGGTATCGAATTAACGAAAAACTATCCGTGCGCTTTAGAGACAGCGGACATATTTTAGGTAGTGCCAGTGTAACCATTCGCATTCAGATGGATGGTTATGAAAAGTACATTGGCTTTACCGGTGATATTGGCAGGCCCGAACGTCCTATATTGCGCAACCCAGTTCCCCTCGACGATGTGGATTATTTGATATGCGAGTCCACCTATGGCGGTAAAAAGCATGGTGGTATGCCCGATAACAAACTAGAGCTGTTGGATATCATCAAGCACACCTGTGTTGAGAAGAAAGGCAAGCTTATCATTCCCGCATTTAGTGTTGGTCGAACACAGGAAATCGTATACATGCTCGACCAGCTCGAGAATGAGGGTAAACTGCCCCGAATTCCGGTTTACGTTGATAGTCCGCTGGCGGTAAATGCAACGGATATATTTACCATGCACCCCGAGTGTTTCGACAATAATATTCTGGATTACATGAACGATGACCCCAATCCATTTGGTTTCAATGGTCTGAAGTATGTGCGAAGTGTAGAACAGTCGAAAAAGATCAACAGTACAGAAGGCCCAGCCATTATCATTAGTGCCAGTGGTATGATGACAGCAGGACGGATAAAACACCACTTGGCTAACAATATTGAAAATGCCAGAAATACGATTTTGGTAGTGGGTTATTGTTCTCCGGGTACCTTAGGTGGAAGAATTCGAGCAGGGGAGGAAGAGGTTCGCATTTTTGGAACGCATTACAAAGTGAAGGCTGAGGTTCGAGTATTGGATTCATTTAGTGCCCATGGCGATGAACAGGAGATGATTGACTATCTGGACAACCTGAACAGGCATAAATTGAAACGCTTATTCCTGGTGCATGGTGATCTGAATCGTCAAACCAAATTCAAAGAGAGCCTGGAGGATAACAAGTTCAAAGAGGTGGAAATCCCTCATCTTGGCCAATCCTATAAAATTGAATTATAGGCCGTATCCGGGGTGCTTTTGAGTTGAGGTTTAACGGTTTGCTTTAACCTGGAAAAAAGCAGTGCCAGGTGAAGCTATCATGTTTTAGTGTTTGTCTATTTCAATAACAAGCCCTACCATGCTTCGTTGCCCTTCCGTTTCCGCATCGAAATGGATAGCACCTTTGTCTGTACTGAAGTTAAGACGTTGAATTTGATATTGGCTGAGGATGTTGTTTAAACGGGAAGCAAATGAACCGGAGGAGGAATTCATTAATCGGTTCAATTCCTGTACATCGATCTCTTGTTTGCTTACTACGACCGCCATTACGTCTTTCGATCCAATCTCATCTGCCATAAGAGACTGGTTTCGGGGAAATAATCGAGTCCCGGTGATACCGCAATAGGGAGAGTGTTTCTCTGTATAAGGGAACAGTACATACGATGAACCATCGGTTTCCTGGCCAATGATGTAGGTGTAGCATTCGATGGAGTTTGATACCATTACCTTAAATCGACTTCCTTTAGCAATAGATGTTTTTGTACTGAATACGTTTCGGTCGCGCTGTTCCAGGGGAATGATGCTATTCGTTGCATTATTTACCAGTCCAAAACTTACGGCAAACTTATTCGGGTCTTGTTTCTGTGCATCGCCCATTGGGTGTAATCCATAGGCTTCACGGGTGAAAAACTCAAAGTCGGAATAACGCACCCAGCAGAAACCACGGTCGCCCCAGTTTGAGCCCCAGCTATTCATGATTTGAAAGGCTCCACCTTCCATATTGTCGTCATAACCGATGATACACATTGCATGTCCGCCAAAACCTCTCATTTGACGGTCTCTTGAAGTTGGTCGCCACATTTTACGACCTTGCATCGCATTCATAAAGCTGCCGCCTACAAGCATACCTACAACTACAGGAGCGCCTTGAGCTATATTTTGTTTAATGGCTTCGATGTCTGTACCACCTTCGTTCTCCCACAGGCGTTCAAAACCTCGGGTCTTGAACTGGGATGCTTTGGCCATCAATGCGTTCGAAGGTGTGCGACTGCAGTCGTTTTGGTCGTATTTAAAGTCTTTAAATGGCAGAACACCCCGCTTGTGCATGACGTCCATAGCGGTATGAATGTATGCCCCCTGGCAATTGGGGAGTTTGATTTGGTTGTACAATGAAGAAGGGCTAAATGCGGCTTCCCTGGGTGATTTTCCGGTAGCACGACTATGCAAGATGGTTCGGGCAGCATAAGAGCTACTCCAGCCAACACATGAGCCCTGAGAGCCTTGATTTAAGCGCGGTGGACAGTATTGCTCGAGGCTGACACGCTTTGGCAATTGATTATTGTATGCCGAAAGTGGTTCATAGATCTGGCTCTTATCGTACATCTCCTGGCTCATGTTAAGCCCAGTGCTGAATGCAGACTCCATTTCGGGAGAAGTGATTAACGTATTCTCGTCTGAAGATGGCCTGTTCAGAAAGAAGTAAATCCCTCCAATAATGATCAGACCAAAGAGAAGTTTAGGTCTTTTACGCAGTAACTTAATCAGTTGAGGTAGAAAAAGGAGTACAATCGGAGGTACTCCACCTCGGTTTCCTATATTACGGTTTCGTTTAGGCTGCTTGGGGTCATCGACCATGCGAATTGGCATACTTGTCTTTTTTGAGCGTTAGTAAAATGCCAAATATATCAGCTTGTAGCTTTATTTCATCAATGTTACGGTGCCGTTTTCATATTTAACTTCACCATTGCACGCTTTATAGCTAATTTGATACAAATAGGTTTCTGCTTCTGCGGGTTTCCCTTTGTACGTTCCATCCCATTGTTGACCGTCTACCATGGAGTCAAAGATTTTTTCACCCCAGCGGGAGTAGACTCGCACGTGATATTCAGGCTGCGGTATGGGCAACGAATACGGGAAGTATTCATTGAGGTTATCTTGATTCGGACTGAAGGCCGAAGGAATAAACAACTGATTTGGAAGTGCGGTGTCGTTTACAGCAACATAGACCGAATCTCTTGCCATACATCCGAACATATCAACTACCTGAAGCACAAGTCCTCCCGAATCCTGAACCGTTACATATTGGGTGGTCTCACCGTTGCTCCAATTGTATTCCGAGAATTCCTGCGGGTCGCCATACACGGCTGTGCTTCGAACACAAAGGGTGGTGTCATCTCCAATAGAAATAACAGGCGATTGAGTCATCGTTAGGTTTATGGTGTCGGATTTGTCGCAACCATTGGTGTCGACAACATATACATAGTACTTGCCTGCACTGGATGCGTTAAATTGTTGATCTGTCGAACCGTCTTGCCATAGATAACTTAGCATGGACGGAGGACCAGTCATTAATCGAGATAGGTTGTCGCAATAATTGGTGTCGTTGCCGAGTTCCAAATCGATGACCGGATTATCAATGAACATGGTGTCTCGTACAACACAATGTTTGTAAGTAACTTCAACCCAGTGCATACCCGGTTCGGAAATATTATTGTAACGTTCTGTACTGCCATCGCTCCATAGATAGGAGGCGTTCGGGAATTTCCCGCCTTCGAACTCTTTTTCAAACTCATTGCAGACAAAGAAGTACTCAGGGAGATCGGGTTTTGCCACAATTATTTCCGTAGAGTCGACTTTGAAACAATTGGCATTGTTTACTCTTACCCAGTAAATACCAGGCTCTTCAACACGAACCGATTCTGATGTATCCTGGAACGAAGTGCTCCAAATGTACGTTATGTCCGGGCCGCTGATTCCGGCAGATAAAGTCATGTCAATTTCTTCCTCACTGCAGAAAAGAGTGTCTTCGATCATCTCAAATTCTACCGGGTCTAAATGCATACGCACGCTATCGCTGCCTTTACATTGCCCGTAGAATACCTCGGCTTTGTACATACCTGTATCTTCTGCAAGAATAGATACCCCAAATTGCCCTGTGTTCCAAGCAATTTTGGTTGCATCATAGATCTGCGGAGACACAAATCGTCGCACTTTACTACAGAAATACTTATCTGGTCCAAGTTCAACATCAATCTTAGAACGAACGCGAACAAGAAACTTGAATTCGTCTTCGCAAACTTCATTTTTGGCCGTAAGAACAGCCAGGTAATCTCCGTTCCCAGGGTAAACCCACCTGGGGTTCAGGTCGCTTGATGTATCATCGGTTCGGGTAGGGTCGCCAAAGTCCCAGAAATAGCTTTCCGCTTTCTGACTCTTATTGACAAAGTCTACCGTATCAGAGCAAATGAAGGTATTTACGCCACCTCCTGCTGTTGTTTCAAAATCGGGTACCAGCGTGGTTCTACATGTGCGCACATGGAACTGGTAGTCTCTGCGTGTAGTACCTATTTGAACGCCATCCCTGAATTCCTTTACCAGGATACCTATAACATACATGCCTTCCTGATTCGGGGTCATACTTATTACTCCGGTTCGGGCATTTATCTCCATTTGTGGATTTGCCGGAATCTGATTGTACTGGTTATAAGCTGCCGACCATTGAATTGTTCTAAACGGTGGTCGCGTAAACGTATTTATGGCTGTAGGTCGTGGCAGGTTCTTTGACGCACCATCAAAAGGGGTGTATAATTCGTATGCAAGTGAGTCTCCATCTTCATCCGTAGCGGAGTGATCAAACTGCAAAGGAACGTTTACACACAAGTAATTCGGTGGAAGTTCCTTAAATACCGGCGATGAATTGGTTGATGCCTTGGTGGTGCCTGGTATGGTCGTCCATATAGTAGCACCAGTTTCTCCCGGACTAACCACGTTAAAGATGTTGGAATTTCTACAGCAACGCTCAAACGCTAA
>DIYD01000154.1 GCA_002428905.1 Bacteroidetes bacterium UBA6063
CCTGCTCAAAGCGTTGAAGCTGGTATCTGGCCAAAACATAATACGCATCCGGTTCGGTTGACCTCTTGCGTTTAAGCTTTTGGGCATAGGCCAAACCTTTGGTTGGTTTTTTTGACATTTTACGTTCCAGACGTTTATACAAACGTTCATCTGCCGAGGCTTGAATTACAGCTAGCAGGCAAACCAACAAACCTATTATTCCCTTTTTCATATCTACCGTTTACAGGTTAATACCACTTCTTAACAAAAGATAAACGCTGAGGTGATAATAAAACCCTAAAATTGGCCTGTGACGAAAAGACTGGTACTGTTGGCATACCTTATCGTTGGTATTGGCGCACTTCAATGGGGGTGTAATGATTGGGATTTGGGGGACAATAATTGCAGTCCCTCCCCTCTGTACAGAGTTCATGGAATTGACACTACTCGCATCTGCATATTTTCTGATGGTATTCCACAAGAATCAAGTATAGACACCATCCTTCATGACAGTATTGTATTTAAAGTGTACTTCAACACAGAAGCAATAGCTAAACATCCAATCCCGATTGGAAACTCGGCGTATGCACTTACTTGTAAGAAGTATAGGGTTGATAAAAGGATTGAGCGCATTCAGATCTATCTAATTGACTATAATAATGAAGAAATGACAACCAGGTTCTCCTTCAATGGTAAGGATGTCAAACGTTTCGATGATTATCGCGAACATACCTGGTCTGATTTTGAAACTGATTTTGTGGGACAATTCAGAGTCAAATTCTGGCCAAGTAAATATCCGGCATCAAGAATCAAATTTGTATATACGTTCTCCGATCATTCTACATTAGAATCCATAACCCGAAAAGTTAAGCTTTTATGAATCAACCGTCCCGAGATTTCAAAGCATGAGTAAACACCTTGGTATATTGACATTGATACTGTTCGGCCTGGCACTTATTGAGTGGAGCTGTAATAACGAGGAAACCATTGAGCCTAAAAGCAATTGTGGTACTGTAGACTATAGAATAGTTGAACAAGATTCTGTTTCACTCATTCATTACGACGGTTCGGACTTTCACAGAATCGAAGATTCCGCTATAGACGTTTCAAGCATTGTACTATACAGGTGCCATTTCCAGATTGCACCGGTACCTACAGCGAGACACGGAAGCACTATGTTATATGCTCTTTCCCCAGGTGTATGTAGTTATCGCCTTGTGCATAAACTCGACTCAATACACGTGTACAGGCATGACCTTAACCTTGACATTACCAGGACATTTTTGGTAGACATTGGTACACCGCCTCAACTCTCTGGCAATAATTACTACGCAGCTAGTAAATTGCATTCCCTGGTATTCTTCAATCAACTTAAGGGTATGGAAATTAGATACCTGGATCAAAAACCGGACAAGATCGATTTAGCCATTGGACATTATGGGACGGAAATACACCCGGACATTGATCGAAACGAGTCGTTTCAAATACGGTTTGAATTCTATTTTGATGATGGTAGTCAGTACAGCTTCCTAACACCGTCATTGGTATTCAAATAGGTGGGGATAGACTTAAGGAGAGTGGGGCTTCGCAGATTGGATGAGACCACACCAGGATGAGTCGTTGTATATTCTTCACAATAGTTATGTTGGAATTAACCGATCAACGGCAATTTGAAATGAAACGGAAAAGAATCACTAGATTTGAGATATGACCAGAAGAATCATACTCTTTTCATTTCTGTTAATTGGCATCTCCATCATTGAATTTGGTTGTAATGACGATTGGAAAGGAGTCCCCTGTAAAGAACCCATTTACCGACTTTTGTCTGTTGACACATCCGCTCTGGCGCTGTATCTGGGCGATCAACAAGCTGTAATTGGTTTAAACGAAGGAGACTCGATTGATATTGATCAATTGTGGTTTACCGTGGACTTCAACACGCAAGAAATGGCGTGTCACCGCTTTGGTGGCGCATCCAACCTGGCCTTTGCAACACCTCCTTGTCCACCTCCTCGTCTGGAACATGCATTTGATTCCATAAAGGTTTACCAGCTCGACAACGGCAACAAAGACATCAGCGACCAGATGTCTTTCCTACGTCAGGCTTTGGTTGGTTATGACGGCAAACCGGAACAACGATTGGAAATGTATCCGCCTGCAGAAGCTGAATTCCGATTCAGAAATACACAAATTGATGCTGTTATGACCCGATACAGGTTTGATTTCCATTTTTCGGATAGTACAACGTTTACATCTGTATCCCCGTCTATCTATATAAAAACAGATTAACGACCAATGAAATTACGTTTAGGGCTCGCGATCTTCGTGTTTATAGGCCTCACGCTTGTAGAATGGGGATGCAATGACGATAACGAAGTTAAAACATCTGGGCGATGTGGTGATCGGGTACATCGAATAAAAACGGAAGATACCATTTCACTCTATCGTATGGATGATTCTAACTATGAACTTGTAAAAGATTCGGTGTCCGATTTGCTCGATTTATACTATAGGTGCCATTTCAATATCGAATCCGTGCAAACCGGTGCCCGGTTTGGCACAACGCTTTATGCATTGTCCATTTCAGAATGCGAATATTACCTGGTTGAAGAACTAGACTCCGTTCATGTTTTCTTACATGATCGCGATATAGAGATCACAGAAGCATTTGGCATTAATGTGGGAACTCCACCTGAACTAGATGGTTCTAACGATCATGTCGAATACTACCGAGATTGGCAAGATGTTAGGTGGCTCAATGAGCAAGGAGGCGTTGAAATACGTTACAAAGCCGGACAGCCCGATAAAATAGACCTGTCTATGCAACATAAGCCCGATGGGCTCGAAAAAGGCGAAACGTACCGAATTCGTTTCGAGTTTTACTTCGATGACGGCAGTCAATACCGTTTTATCTCTCGGACACTATTGTTCCAATAACATAAAAGGTGTAACTGCAGATGCCCATGGTGCTCGGTTAACCGTTCACAATGTCCAATTGACGTAAACCAAAAGAAACACTACATTTGAGTAATGACCAGACGAATCATACTTCTAACCTTTCTTCTAGTAGGCATTGCACTTATAGAATTAGGCTGTAGGAATGATGAATTTAAATCGGCCAGTGGTCCTGGATGTAAGGACGAACTCCATGCAGTTACAGGAATCGATACCATTTTTGTAGAAGCACGTACTGGCAACAGGCTATCTCCACTCAAAACTGAACAAGTCTCCTGGAAAAGGGCGGTCTTGCAATTTAGGTTAAGTACGAACCAATTGGTTGAGGTGCAACATCCCAGGCCATCCATGGCAATGGCATATGCACTGTCACCGCCAATTTGTGACTACGCACTCACGGCCACTCTGGATCGTATTTATGTCTATCAGTATGACTCTACAAAATCGGATCACAAAGGGGCAAATGTTACCGATCATTGCCAACTGGTTTCGGATATTTATGTGGGCGGACGAGATTCCACCCAGTTGGATCGACTCAACGAATTTGGCGGCTACAGTCTTAATTTCAGGCGCGAATACAGTACCTGGTTTGACTACCATGTAACATTCTTCGAAAAACCAATCTTAGGGAAACAGCAAATGCTAGTAGAGCTTGTATTGTCTAACGGTACCAGGCACGTAGCAGTAAGCCCTATGTTTACGATCACCGAATAGGTTTTCCACTGATTTCCCGGATTCCAAAAAAGTTTATTCTTCAACTAAACAGTTGAGCAATAACCTATAGTTTTGCGGCCTTATTTTAAAGCGATATGGCCTTCAACTTCAATGAAATACTCTCGGCAACCATGGTGTTATTTGCTGTGATTGATATCCTTGGTAGTATTCCCGTAATCATTTCCTTGCGTCAAAAGGTGGGTCATATTCAATCGGAAAAAGCGAGCTTAGTTGCGCTGATCATTATGGTGGCTTTCTTGTTCTTTGGAAACAAGATACTGTCGTTGCTCGGTGTAGACGTGAACAGTTTTGCGGTAGCTGGTTCTGTGGTCATATTCTTCCTGGCGCTTGAAATGATATTAGGACTGACATTGTTTAAAGAGGAGTCGCCAACAACGGCGAGTGTAGTACCCATCGCCTTTCCTCTGATTGCTGGTGCCGGAACCTTAACCTCCATCCTTTCTCTACGAGCCGAATACGCCATCGAAAACATCATTGTGGCCATCCTAATCAATGTGATACTGGTATACCTTGTACTTAAAAACACAGAACGATTTGGGCGATGGTTAGGTGTTGGAGGAATTGGAATTTTGCGTAAAGTATTTGGTGTTGTACTTTTGGCTATAGCAGTAAAGCTATTTGCCACCAACATCAAAGAACTTTTTTGACATATCATGAGGCCCAAACCAAACGTATTTATACCGTATCTACTTGCGCTCTTCTTCATGCAATTCTCCGGCTACACACTTGGCCAATCCTTTGAATGGGCCAATTCCGTTCAAAGTAAGAACAACGTACTAAGTGAACGCATTACCGCGGATATACAGGGAAATGTGTATACTTTGGGCTTTTTCTGGGACACCGTTGATGTAGACCCAGGGCCATCTATTACGCAATTCATAAGTATTGGACAAAGCGATTTATACATTCAAAAACTTGATAGTAACGGTAAATTTCTCTGGGCTAAGCACCTGGGCACGCCGGATTACGATCATCCGCAGGACATCGTCACGGATGGGCTGGGCAATGTTTATATATCCGGGAACTTCGGTGACTCCATAGATATTGATCCCGGCTTTAACCAAAACTGGTTGTATTCAAGCGGCCATGAAGACGGTTTTGTCTTGAAACTGGACAATAATGGAGATTATGTTTGGTCGATTCAGATTGGCGGCAAGTCTGTTGACGGATGCAATTCATTGGCCATTGACACGGCTTCAAACCTGGTAATCGGTGGACGGTTCGCTGGCACAGTCGATCTAAATCCCGGTCCAGGAGTTAATACATTTACTTCAACAGGTGGTGCCAACGCTTTTATAGAAAAGTTAGACGCCAACGGGAAATTCCTCTGGGCAAAACACCTTAAGAGCAACCACAACGATTTGATTGAACGTGTGCGTATTGACAACGACAATAACATCTATTGTGCGGGCTGGATGCTCGGCACAACAGACTTTGATCCGGATACTGCCACCTATTCGAAAACAACCCATGGGAAATATGACGTCTTTATTTGCCAATACGATGAAGATGGGAAATTCAATTGGGCCAGAACGTTTGGAGGCACAGACAATGACTATATCCGTGATTTGGTTCTTGATGATTCGAACTACCTTTATCTCGTCGGAGACTTCGAAGGCACAGTTGACTTTGATCCAGATACCAGTTTAAACCAGTTCACCTCAAACGGAAGGGCTGACGTTTATATCTCCAAATACAGTAGCACTGGAGACTATAAATTCACCAAGACCATTGGGGGCTCATCCTATGACTTTGGCAGTGGAATAGGAATCAGTATACTCGGGGATCTGATGATTTCCGGAACATTCCTTGGCACTGTAGACATGGACCCAAATGCCGGAACGGCGAATCTGTCATCTACGTTGTCTCGAACAAATGGTTTCGTACTCAAATTGACTAACTTAGGTACCTATAAATGGGCTTCAGTTCTGGGGACGGCTTACCCAATGCGTCTGACCATTGACCATTCTAAAAATACGTTGATTACTGGTTACTTTAAGGATTCTGCGGATGTTAACCCCAATAGTGGCATATATCGCATTAAGTCTACGGGACTTAACGACGGCTTTGTCTTTAAACTTGATGGTTGTATACAAACGGAAACAAACCTGGAACCAATTGCCTGTAAAAGTTACGTTTCTCCAAGTGGCAAATACACCTGGACAACGTCTGGAAAGTACCGCGACACTGTGACTACGAAAGGTGGTTGTGATAGTATTTTTATCATTGACCTAAAAATTCAACAATCCAACACGCACCAGGTAAGCTTTGACTGGGCCAAAGAAATTAGCGCATCAAGGCAACAAAATGTAATGGACTTTGCTCAATCAGATTCTGAAAGCATTGTAGTTACTGGACTATTCAGAGATTCTATAACATTCAGTGTCCAAGGTAAAGACACTGTGATATACGGTGCCGGGGATAACGACATCTACATTCAAAAGCTCAATAGTAAAGGAGAAACCTTGTGGTACAAATGGATTGGCGGCCGAGATCATGACACTCCATACGCTTTAGCGGTTGATGATTCCGGAGCAATATACCTGGGCGGATCCTTTTATTCGAACATGGACTTTGACCCCGGAAGTGGAACGCAGAACAAGTCACCTGTTGGTTGGAACGACATGTTTTTGCTCAAACTTACCTCAAATGGTGATTTTGTATGGGTGCATACCTTTGGTAGTACCTTGTATGATCAGATTAATGATCTGGTGCTCGACGCCAATGAAAACCTCATAATCACCGGAGTTTATACCGGTACCGTCGATTTCGACCCTGGAACGGGTACAAAAAATCTGACCAATTATGGATCGGGGCCTTCCGGGTTTGCACTAAAACTTAGTAAAGACGCTAAATACATTTGGGGCAAGGCTTTTGGAACAGACGATTATACAATGACTAATGAAGTGTTTGTGGATGCATCTGGTAGTTGTTACGTTACAGGTGAATTCAGACGCACTTCGGACTTTGACCCGGGTTCAGGTGTAGTAAAACTCACCTCGGCGGGTGATCTTGATGCCTTTATTATTAAACTTAACAACCAGGGAAACTTAACCTGGGTACGCAGCATCGGTGGCATCGGAGCCGATGTTGGCAACGCAATTCAGGTTGACGGTTCAGGCTTTGTTCATATCGCAGGTAGTTTTTCCGACAGAGTCGATTTCGACCCTTCGGTTGGAATTAAATATCGGGTGTCTAAAGGTTCTGCAGATGCGTTTGTATTGCGACTCGACTCAAATGGCTTTTATCGGTGGGTTGCAGCGTTTGGAGATAAAAACCTGGATGAAGCTACTGGTTTGATCGTTGATGACCTGGATCAAATTTACTGCTCCGGATTTATCGCCGGAACGGTGGACTTCAATACAAATGGTATCTCTAGCTATTATCTATCTGCATTTGGTACAGGGCACAACGTATTTGTTGCAAAGTACAAGCCCAATAGCGATTTTGTTTTTGCAAAGCTAGCTACCTACGGTGCAAGTAACTTCAGCAATGTGCTTGACGTGAACAAGGATGGCGATATTTTCGTTGCTGGCGCAATTACCGGTTCTACCGATTTTGACCCGGGTATTGGCACATACTATCTTGAACCAAGCTTCGGTAGAACAGCAGGTTATGTGTCTAAACTCGAGTTTATTAAGTGTTGTACTTCGTCCACGTCAAATCTTAAACTAACGCGATGTGGCACCTACAAATCGCCGAGTGATAAATACATCTGGGATAAAACGGGCACGTATTACGATACCATTCTAAATCTAAGTCGGTGTGATTCGCTTTTGACCATTGATTTAACCATCAAAAGGCAAGACGACACCTCTTTAAGCATTGTCGCCTGTGACGAGTATCTATCTCCTGGTGGAGAAGTTTGGAGAAATTCGGGAATATATACGGAGACACTGGTGAACAGTGAAGGATGCGACTCGATTATACGGATTGACCTTACCATAAAGAAGAATAGCAGAACTATAGAAAAAAACACGGTTTGTAATCAACTCGTGTCGCCTAGTGGGAAGTATCAATGGACAAGCTCTGGCAAGTATTTAGACACCTTACCCAGCGCTAACGGCTGTGATTCCATAATACTTATAGATCTGACTGTTAACCGATTAGAACGCACGTACTACCAACATCATTGCGGTCCGGTTATTTCACCAAGTGGAAAATACACATGGACGACCGATGGTCTGTACCTCGACACTATAGTTGACGCAGCAGGACCTGGTTGTGATTCGTTCTATCAGTTCAACCTCACGTTTGGAACGCCTTCAAGTGAACGTGTTTCTGTTTCAAATTGTGTATCGTATACGTCTCCAAGTGGTAAACATACCTGGAACACATCCGGTACCTACCATGACACAATCGTAAATGCAAACAAATGCGACTCGCTCCTGACCATTGATTTAACCATTCTGGAACCCACACTTGGATTAATCTCCCCTCAGGAATGTTACGAATACGAATCACCTAGTGGAATGTATACCTGGAATAAATCGGGCGTCTATTACGATACGATCATGAATACAATGGGATGTGATTCATTCTTAACCATTGATTTGACCATCTTGGAATCGACTTCTGGGAAACTAAGTCCAGAAGCATGTTTGGAATACACTTCTCCAAGTGCCCGACATGTTTGGACATCTTCCGGAGTTTATAGCGATACTATTCAGAACCAAGCTGGTTGTGACTCGTTCTTAACCATAGATCTTACGATAAAAACCGTGGACACAAGTGTTACACAACATAAGAATTTGCTTATCTCTAATGCTGCTAATTCCAACTACCAATGGTTGGATTGCGATAACAACAACCTACCTGTGGATGATGCATCGAACCGTTCATTTTATGCAAAATCAATTGGGAAATATGCCGTTGCAGTTGAGCAAGGGGGGTGTCTTGATACATCTTCTTGTATTTTGGTTGACGAGTTGAGTAATATTTCAAACCAACAGCCTGGTGTCATTAAGATTTATCCAAACCCAATTACGGATCACATCAATTTGGTTTTACCCAATCGGATTAAAGCGCATTCTATTACGATTTACGATGAACTCGGCAGGAAACTTGTGTTCTACAGCGGACTGATCGATGAATACATGACAATACCGTTCACCTATGGCCCCGGACTGTACACCATTTCCATAGAATCCGAATTAGGCGTTACCAATCACAAACTAATCAAACTAAACCGTTAAATGAGAGCCTTATATCTCCTGCTCATCCTTTTTGGTCTGAGTCACACCATTTATGCCCAAAAGTTTATCTGGGGTGGAGCCATGGCAACCGGTGGCAGTGCAAACACCCGATCAGTGGTTTCAGACGATTCTGGAAACATATATGTCTCTGGCTATTATGGTGGCCAGTGTGATTTTGATCCGTCCAGTGCAACGCATATTATCAATTCCAATACAACAGATGGATATGTTGCTAAATTAGACTCAAACTACGCATTGAAATTTGTTATCCCTCTGAGTTCAACCGGATCAGGAGCCCGCAGTACCATTGGAGATATTGTATTAGACGATACCGGGAATATTTATGTCAACGGTTCATTTCAAGGCAACTGTGATTTTGATCCTACCAGTGGAACACATACAATTCAATCCAAAGGTGATTCAGATGGGTTTATAGCGAAATACGACTCGCAAGGAAAACTTAAATGGGTACGCGTATTTGAAGGTACCGGTAGAGTATCACCGATCACGTTTACCCATGACAATCAGCATAATTTATATTTGGGAGGATGGTTCTACAACGATCTTGACATGGACCCGGGTCCGAAGAAAAACACAGTGAACAACGTTGGAAAAACCAATATGTTTTTGGTAAAACTGGATGCTTCGGGGCAATATAAATGGGGGAAACACTTTAAGGGAACAGGGTATAACCTTTTCAAACAGATACATATTGGCAGAGATGACAACCTATACCTGACCGGAGGTTTTACCGACTCATTAACGATAGACACAACAACCTATGTATCATTGGGGTCTTATGACACCTACCTCGTTCAACTGAATACCAAGGGTAAGCTAACTCGAATAAAGACCTACCACCAACCCCGGTCTGTACGAGGTATTAGTGTTTGTACGGGTGCACATGGTGATGTCTATTTAACAGGTGAATTTGACAATCTGTTGAGCATCACTATAGACTCTACCCCGACAACACTGAAGGGAGGTGGGTATGACAATATGTTCATCATTAAGTTCGATAGCAATTGGGATGCTCGCTGGGCACAGTCTTTTGGGGCTGCCGGATATACAGAGCCTGCACGGATGATAGCGGATACGGCAGACAATATCTATATCACGGGTATATTCACAAGTCCTGCCATGGATTTTGACCCTGGCAAAAACGTAGTCAATCATAAAATAAGTTTGAATTCCCGTGATGTATTCCTGCTGAGTTTAGATAAAAACGCCAGGTACAACTGGTCGAGATCAATTGGTGGTACTAACAATGACTACCCGTATGGTCTGCACCTTACCAAAAACCTTGGCTTAATTACGACTGGTTCGTTTAAGCACCTGATTGACATCAATCCTGAAAGTACAAGCCAATTGCTTTCTTCACCAAATCAATGGGCTGGATACATATTAAGCCTGGACAAATGCGATTACGAAAACCAAACGTACCAAACACATGTTTGCGATAGCCTGGTTTCACCTAGTGGTCGATACGTTTGGGACAAGGCAGGTACGGTTTACGACACCACGATTTCGAATCTGGGTTGTACCTACTATCATACCTTTAATTTAACGTACGGAGAATCTTCATTGACTGAGATAGACACTACGGTTTGCCACGGATATCGCTCTGAAGCCGGGAAGTATTACTTCAACAATGGCCATTACGAAGAGTTGTACACCAATCAGTCCGGATGTGACTCTATAGTCTCCATTGATCTAGAGATTTTTTACAACACCAGAGGGGAGGATTCTTTAACCGGTTGTACGAACTACATTTCGCCTAGTGGCAGACATATCTGGCGCACGTCCGGTTGGTATAGAGACACGTTCCCAAACAACAGAGGATGCGATTCTTTTCTTTTGGCTTATGTCACCATTACGAAGCCTGAGATCGAATTCGATACGGCCGTTTGCGGTTTGTATGTGTCTCCTAGTACAAAGCATAGTTGGCAAACTTCGGGTGTGTATTATGACACAGTTGCCCAGGGCGGTTCGTGTGATCAGATATACCGAATCAATTTAACCGTCCACAATACGGAGGAACAGAACATCACCTTATCGGGTTGCAATAGTGTTTCATCTCCCTCCGGAAAGTATAAATGGTTTAGGTCGGGACAGTATGTTGATACATTGACCAATCGTTTCGGTTGTGATTCGGTATTGCGTTGTGACGTTCGTTTAACCAAATCATACGATACGCTTGTAATTGACGAATGTAAATCGTTGTGGTCGCCTAGCGGAAAATACCTCTGGAGTTCAGATGGTGTATACAACGACACACTTACCAACCAAGCGGGTTGCGATAGTATTCTAACCATCACAGTAGAACTCGATGCTTCAGCCAGTAATGTCTTCCAGCAAGGAGAAGTGCTAATCTGTGACAAACCCAACAGACAATACCAGTGGTATTCATGTTTAAACGAGTTTAAGGCACTCGCCGATGAGACCAACAGATCGTTTATCGCAACTGAGAATGGGAAGTACGCTGTAGTCGTTTCGACCCGGTATTGTTCCGACACCTCTGAATGCTTGGTGGTTGACAACCTGGGTTTGTTTGGTGCATGGGAAAATGCAGGTCTAAACCTGTATCCAAACCCCAATTCGGGCTCATTTGTTCTTGAACACAGCAATACGGCTATTCAGCATATCCACATTTTTGATAGTAAAGGTAAAGAGGTATACACTCTTCAACCCGAAAACAATGTAACTGCAATACACCTTGACCTTGCACCGGGCATCTACCACGTAAAGGCAATATCTGGCCGCATCACGTACACAACGCGCTTCGCACTTTACAACGATTGAAATTGGTTCTAACGCAGATTCGTAACCGATACGAAATGCGCCATCAGTTGTCTTGAAATGCCATCCCAACTAAACTTGTTTCGAGCAAGCTCCAGTCCTTTTTGGCCCGTTTTTCTTCGGAGTTCCTCTGACCCCAACAATGCACAAACATGATGAACAAAATGCTCTCCGTTTTGCGCATGGAATACACCCTCTCCCGATTCAATTTCGAGTCCTTTAAACCCAATATCCGTGCAAACAACAGGTACACCCATCGCCATCGCTTCCAGTACTTTGTTTTGTGTTCCGGCACCGAATCGCAAAGGCGCAATAACCACGTCTGCCTGCTCATACATTGCCGAAATGTCTTCAACAAATCCGGTAATCTCCACGTCGTCTGCAGCGAGGTCGAGTACTTGCTTCACCGGCCGTTGTCCGGCTATCACAAACCTTATATTTGGGTATGTGGACTTAATTTGATGAAACAACTCTTCTACAAAATAAACTACGCCGTCTACATTCGGGGCGTAATCCATATTGCCCGTAAACAACAGTGTTTGAGCACGGGAATAATCATGCTGGTTATACGTGAATGTTTCTAAATCAACCCCATTGCGAAGTAGGTCTACCTGGGCTCCGGGGTGAACCTCCAACAAATGATCTCTATCCTCCACCGAACAAACCAGGTTGAGGTCGTACTTGTACACAACCTTTTCGGCCTCAATCACCCTACCCGATTCAAGGGAGTCAAAGATTCGATTGTACCACGGCCTTTTCACCTCTTTACGGCGTTTCCAATATAACGAATACGCATCTGGCAAATCCAGTATTCGCGGATATGATTTTATATGACTGGTATATTGCGACATGCGCAAGTGCTGCGTATGGATTACGTCTATTTCATGCGACTCCAAAAACGAATTCAAGATGTTCGCCATCTTTGTGCTTCTGAAATATGCCAGTTGAAAAGGTTGTGCCCCCAGAAAATTAATCGCGGCATTAAACCACGATTTCCATTTGGGTTGATAGACCAGGTGTACTTCTTGGAAAATCGTATCCAATTCTGCCTTGTATTGCATTTCTGATTGGTGCTCTACAAAGGCGATCAGATACAGCTCATTCCCTTCCTGCAACCTTCTCGTCAGGTTGTAGATTTTCAACTTATCGCCTCGAAATGGCGGGTAAGGAATGCGATTGGCTAGAAATAAAATTTTCAAGGCTGCGAAGTTAATTCAGCCTTAACGAATCACAAATTTGTATACCGATTACTTCGTAACCAGGACGCTGTTTTTTAGGACAAACATGCCTAAACCGCCATTAATATTCGTTGGTATGGTAATTGGCTCTGAGAACGGGTTCTCAGGTTCGTAATTGTACAACACCTTGCTATAATCATAAAACTCGCGCGTGATTCCACTCACATAGATCAGAACGCCTTTAAAAGCTCCAAAACGCTCATAATCGTATATCGATAACCGCTCGCTTAACCGGGAAGCCGACACGTCTCCGGAAAACACATATTCCGAATCCCAGTGCAGAAAGGTATCCGCACTTAAGTCAAAATCCATGATTTGATATACTCTTACTTCATAATACGCACCTTCTGCAGGTTTATCCCACGATATGGTATACCTGTATTGATCATAATCACTGTGTGTAATGGTATCTACCTCCACTTGAATACCAGTAGGCAACACGGGCATTACTGCGCTCGAACTTAACGACTTCCCATCCATTGTGTTCACTTCTAGGTCGTAGCGATTACCAGCCGCTAAGTTCACATTCGCTTTGCTGGTATAAATAGCATTTACCACATCATAAGTTAACGTATCGTTTGCGTTTACCCCTTTTAAGATAACTTCTGCATCTTCTACAGAGACGATGTCTTTCCGTGATTTGAATACGGGATTGGACAGGGTAATCTTAGCAGTGAATGTACTGTCTAAGTTAGACATTCCGGTTTGTACAACTACCTTTTCTTCAATCTTGGGTAGTTCAACATTATCTACCACACCCTGGCACGATGCGAAGGCGATAAGCGTTGTTATGGCAATAATTATATGTAGTTTCATTGTTTGCTTATTTAAATTTATAGTTCCAGGAAATCGACGGTAAGATTGGGAACAGACTTACCTGTTTTAGCACTTTTTCACTTTCAGGATTAAAGCGATCTCTGTTACCAATGAAATAATAATACGGGTTCTTTTGATTGTACAGGTTGTATGCGCTCACCTCAATGGTACGAACACCTCGTTTCTTTTCTTTTTTGAATTGTACACCGATGTCTGCCCGATGATAAGCGGCCATTCTAAATCCGTTGCGCTCGGTATACTCCTGACCTTGTGCCCAATAGTCGAATTGAGAACCTCTGGGAGGAAATTCATCCAAGCGGTATGTGCTGATCGGTAGCGTAATGGCGTTTCCGGTACCATATACCCAGGTAGCCGATAGCGTAATGTTCTTTTTCAACTGGTATTGCGCTACCACAGAAATATCATGTCTGCGATCGTACCGTGCATAAAACTCTTTCCCCAGGTTCAGGCTGTCGAACTTGTGCTTGGTCCACGATAACGTATATCCAAACCAACCTGTGAGCTTACCTTCTTTTCGTTGTAACAGAAACTCTGTTCCATAACTGGTTCCCTGACCAGAGGTAATATTGTCTTCCCAGGTCACTTTTCGAGTTGATTCGCCTTCACCTGCCAACGATTCTCCTACCTGTAAGAACGATGCTCCCTCTTTGTATGCAATGATGTTGTTCATGGTCTTATAATACCCTTCTACCGTAACACTAAAATTTTGTTTTGTAAAGTCTTTTGCAAGACCTAATGCATATTGTGTTGATGACTGGGGCTTAACACGTTCTGTAGCCGGAACCCATAAGTCGGTTGGTAACCCTACCCCACTGTTGCTCAGCAAATGCACATACTGGTTCATGGTGGCATAAGAGGCTTTCACCGAAAGATTCTTAGAGGCTTTATAAGCCAGAGAGACTCTTGGCTCGAAATTGAAATAATTTTGATCACCCACATGAAATCCACTTAACCGAATACCTGAAAGTGTTTTCAGCTTACTGGTTATCTTTATCTCGTCTTCGATGTATATACCTGTTTCAACGCCGGTATATTCGGTCTTGTTCTTAATATTCGTAGAATCGAAATCGTCCAGTAATACCAGAGCACTTGGCGTAAACGTATGGTGTGTCGCAGCAAATCCGAATTTCACTTTATTGCGTGTGTTTGGATACCAGTCGTAATCGTGTTTAATGGCATAATCACGAATGCCTGAACCGTAACGCAATTCAAATTGGGTAGTATCGTTTTGTCCTTCTTTACTTGCAATGTCGAGATTGTACTGGCTATAAATCAACGAGGTATTCACGAACAACTTCGGATTCATGACGTGGTTCCAGCGCAAGGTTCCGGTTCCGTTACCCCAGCCAAAATTGGTTCTGGAATCAATGGCTTGCTCTCCAAACTCATAGCGTTCGCGGAGATAGAACTTATCGCGTCCAAAATATCCACTCAGATAAACCTTGTCTTTGTCCGATAATTCGTAATTAACTTTCGCATTCAGATCGTAAAAGAAATAACCACCTGTGGTACTATTCCCGGTATTGTTTTGAGATTGTTGCATTTTGATGAAGGGTTGCGCCAACACATCAATGTACGTTCGCCTACCGGATATGATATAGGATCCTTTGCCTTTATTTATCGGGCCTTCCAGTACGCCTCTTGATGATATTAGTCCGATGCCCAATTCACCCGTCGTTTTCTCCTTATTCCCGTCCTTCATATTCATGTCGATAACGCTGGATAACCGACCACCATATCGTGCAGGGAAACCACCTTTGATGAGTTCTACACTTCGCAGTGCATCGCCATTGAACAAAGAGAAGAAACCGAACAGATGCTGTGCATTGTAGACCGTTGCTCCGTCCAGTATAATAAGATTCTGATCCGGCCCTCCACCACGCACATAAAGTCCGCTTTGACCTTCACTCCCACTCTGTACTCCTGGCATTAACTGTATGACTTTAAGTACGTCTTTTTCTCCCAAAAGTGCTGGAATCTCCTTGATTTGCTTGATTGGTATTTCCACCGTACTCATACGCACTTTCTCGCTTTCGCGTTCACGCTTCTTGAGGTTGACCACAGCAGTTCCGAGATTGTTCTCCGTCGAGGTTAAATACACATTTAACTTCACATTACTGTCGAGATGCACTTTCTTGGTGATCTGCGTATATCCCACATAATCAAAAGTAATCTCATAATCGCCGTCGGGTAAGGTAAGCGAGTAAAACCCAAAATCATTGGAAATCACACCGTGTTCACCACCAGAGGTAAAAATAGTTACACCAAGTAAAGCCTCCTTACTTCCAGCTTCCTTTACGTAACCCGATATGGTGTGTTTTGATTGTGCCTGCGCGAAAATGGCAGAAAAAATGACCAGCAATTTGATCAGTGGTATTTGTTTCATATTTACTTATCGAACGATACGTGCGAATGTTACGTTAGATATGTCATTAATACGTCATCGACTCAGAAGTGTTTTTAGACACCTTAATCTGCACCTCTGAATCAAAACCAAATCTTTTCCAATGAGAAGCTGTTACATGAATAAAACCTACCTTTGCATACGCTTATGGAAGAGATAAAGCTTAATTCGATTGACGAAGCCATTGAGGACATCCGAAACGGTAAAATGGTGATTGTGGTTGATGATGAGGATCGTGAGAATGAGGGCGACTTTGTTGCTGCAGCTGAATGTGTTACCACAGAAATGATCAACTTTATGTCGAAGGAAGGTCGTGGATTGATCTGTGTTCCGTTGATTGAAGAGCGATGCGAAGAACTCGGGCTTGAACTGATGGTGGGTAAAAATACAGCTCAGTTCGAAACCCCGTTTACCGTGTCTGTTGACTTAATCGGTCACGGCACATCTACTGGCATTTCCGCTTACGATCGAGCTATGACAGTTAAGGCTTTAACCAATCCGAACACCGATCCGGCAGAACTGGGTAAACCCGGCCACATCTTCCCATTAAAAGCAAAAACACAAGGCGTTTTACGTCGTGCCGGCCACACAGAGGCTTCGATAGATTTAGCACGTCTGGCAGGCTTCCAGCCTTCCGGATGTATTGTTGAAATCATGAATGAAGATGGCACCATGGCTCGTCTTCCCGACCTGGTAAAGGTTGCTGCAAAGTTCGACATGAAAATTGTGTCGATTGCCGACCTGATTGAATACCGTTTGAAAAAAGAAAGTCTGATCGAACGTCAGATCGATGTTAAGCTCCCAACGAACATTGGAGATTTTGATCTAGTAGCCTACAAACAAACTTCAAATGGCATGGATCACTTAGCACTGGTGAAAGGGAAATGGGAGAAAAATGAGCCTGTTTTAGTCCGCGTGCACTCGAGTTGTGTCACAGGAGATATTTTTGGGTCTTGCCGATGCGATTGCGGAGAGCAACTTGAAAAAGCCATGCAGAAAATAGAAGAAGAAGGTAAGGGCGTAATCGTATACATGAATCAGGAAGGTCGTGGAATTGGTTTGTTAAACAAGCTTAGAGCCTACAAGCTTCAGGAGCAGGGTCTTGACACCGTGGATGCCAACGTGGAGCTTGGTTTCAAAGGTGATGAACGAGACTACGGCGTAGGCGCTCAGATTCTACGCGACCTGGGAGTTCATAAAATCCGATTGATGAGCAACAACCCTAAAAAACGCAGTGGTTTGATCGGATACGGTCTTGAAATCGTTGAAAATGTTGGTTTACAGGTGGAACCTAATCCGCACAACTCGCACTACCTGAATACCAAACGCGAGAAAATGGGGCACGAAATCTAGCCGCCTCCTATCGTGGTTACCATTTACACAGACGGAGCGTCTACCGGCAATCCTGGCCCTGGAGGTTATGGGGCCGTATTGATGAAAGGCAGTCATCGAAAAGAATTGTCACAAGGTTATCGACTTACAACCAATAATCGGATGGAGTTATTGGCTGTAATTGTAGCGCTGGAAGCGTTGCTTCGCGATGGTTTGGAAGTGACCGTGTACTCCGATTCTAAATACGTTGTAGACGCAATTGAAAAGAAGTGGGTCTTCGGGTGGCAGCGAAAGAACTTTGAGAAGAAGGCCAATCCAGATTTATGGCGAAGATTTTTACGCGTTTACGCCAGGCACAACGTAAAAATGGTTTGGGTAAAGGGCCATGCCGGCATACCGGAAAACGAACGCTGCGACCAGCTTGCAACGCAAGCAGCTGCAGGAGATCAATTAAAGATTGATCTCGGGTATGAAAACGCATTGAAGAACAAATAAAAAAAGGTCCAGAAAAATCTGGACCTTTTTTGTGAACTGAACTGTATTCAATTAGTTCAGGTTAATATCGAATGGCATCAATGCCTGAATGCCAGTTAAACCTTTCAAACGCTCCATTTTCTGGTAAACAGAATAGTATTCTCCCAATTCTTGCTTCACCACCTTGTTCTTGATCGATGTCATGGTAAATCCTCCAAAGATTTCTTCAAATGGGTTTTCTGATTTCGGATAAGCCCGAACAGCATAATCGTCTTCGAGACCGGCTTTATATGCCGCAACTTCAATTGCTTTTTCCAATCCGCCAAATTCATCAATTAACCCAAGTCGTTTGGCGTACTCTCCAGTCCATACCCGACCTTCGGCAATGGTATCTAAATGCGCTCTGTCGAGTCCTCTACCTTCCGTAACCCGACCAAGGAAGGTCTCATAAACATCACCGATCATAACATCGAGCAATGCTCTTTCCTGGTCGTTCAATGGTCGATCAATTCGACCGAAATCCGCCATATCAGATGTTTTCACAACATCGGTTTTCAACCCAAGTTTTTCGTATAACTCTTCTGCATTCGGGTAAAGCGCAAACACCCCAATAGAACCCGTCACTGTATTTGGCATTGCAAAGATTGAATCGGCTCCACAAGCGATAAAGTAACCTCCACTGGCTGCCACATCACCCATCGATACGATCAAAGGCTTTTCCTTCTTCAATAATTGAGTCTCTCTCCAAATCACATCGCTGGCTAACGCGCTTCCACCCGGACTATTCACACGCAGAACAACCGCCTTAATTTTATCGTTTTCTCTCAGTTTTCTTAAAGACTCGGCAAACTTATCGGATCCAATCTGACCATCACCGCCTTTGCCTGAAACGATATCACCACTGGCGTAAACCACCGCAATTTTGTTTTTAGACAGCTTACCACCTTTGGTTGTTCTACTCTTGTTGTACTTGCTTAACGACAACATATTCGCATCATCATCGCCTTCGATTTGACCTTCAATTTGCGCCAGCACATTATCGCGGTAAACTACGCCATCGATTAACTTCAATCGTTCCGCGTCCTGAGGTGATTTCACAAGAACATCGTTAGCAATAGCCCGTAATTCATCTACACTAATTCCACGAGACTTAGAGATACTCGCAAGTAACTCTCCATAAATCGACTCTATGTAATCGGTGATTTGCTTGCGGTTCTCCGGACTTAGTTCGTCCAGCACAAACGGCTCTACGGCACCTTTGAATTTACCACGTTTTATCACCTGCATTTCAACACCCATTTTCTCCAGTGTTCTTTTCATGAACGTAATATCCGCAGCTAAACCATTGAACAATATTGTTCCGCTCGGATTCATATAAATCTTATCAGCCACAGAAGCGAAGTAGTACGATTGGTTGTAGAATACCTCTCCATAGGCATAGATAAACTTACCCGACGACTTGAAGTCTTCAAGCGCGTTGCGCACTTCACTTAACTTTCCGTAGCCAGCTCCTAACGCCGACAGGTCAAGAAAGATTCCTTCAATGTTTTCGTCTGTTTTTGCTTCTTCAATACACTTAATCACATCCATTAATCCCACGGGTGCGCCATCGCCGCCTGACAGGTCAAAAGCAATTTGGTCAAATGGGTTATCGTGTGGACGATCCTGAAGCATATAGTTGAGTTTCATATGCAATACCGAATTGTCTTCAATAGATACTTCTTTCCCCTTTGAGCTGCTTGCAATGATGCTTGCAAATAGCAAGAAGAAAATAAACATAAGGGCTACAAGGCCAGTGATCGTGGCCAACACGTACTTTAAAAATTGCTTCATATTGTCTGTTCTGATTAGGGCTAAATCCGTTAAGGAATTACAACCCGATGTACACTTCTTGCACCGTTGTCGGTGATTATTTGTACGAAGTACGTTCCAGAAGGAAACTTAGTTCGGTCTATTTCGGTAAATGGAGATAGAATATCGTTGAAGTAGATTTTACGACCCGCCATGTCATACAACGTCACATTTCCTGATGTAACCTTATGCAACACGATATGTGCGTCTGAGACATAAACGAAAGGTTTAACAGGTGGTTTGGATTCCATACCCAGTGTCCAGTTCATGTTTACCAAAATCTTTTCCTTCATTCCATTCGCGGTAATTTCAATTTCATCAAGAAATCCATCCCCGATATTTTCGAATATTATGCTCAATTCCACCGATTCTCCAGGAGCAATTGTTGGCCGCGTTGCGGGTAATATGGTATTGGCCTCTTTACGAGTGATATCCGTAATCGTTATCGGCTGATTTCCTGTATTCGTTATGAATAGAGGGTATGTCCACTGACCGGGTATTGTGTCTCCATGCAAAATAATCTCATTTACGGATGGTTCAAAACCAGTTACTTTATCGGCAACGGAGTTTGTTGATATAGACTTAATACGGGAAAGAAACTCGGGGTAGTCCACGTACGGATTCCGATTTTTCTGAACCGCATAAATGGCGTTGTTGCGATCAATTGACTTCTGCGATGGTGGCTGCTGTAACGCCCACGAGCGTAAAATTGATTCCTGACTGGTTAAGAAACCAGAATAATTCTGATAGCGTGTTGCAAAATAGAACATTGCCCGTGCAACATCCCCTTTGTGGTCATTTCGCGGCTCAAACATGCTACCGCCTTGTTTCGAACCACCTTCCGACCAGGATGATGATGAAACCACTCCAAATGGATAGCTCCCTCTTCTACTGTTCGAATTAACATCTGTCGGAAAAAGATGGTGTATATCAGCACGTTCAGGCTCTCTTTTATTAAACAAGCTCTGAGGCCAGGTATGTTCGCAATTAAAGCTGTTGCTGTTTGCGCCACTGCGTGTATTGAACGTTGCGGTTCTTCCTGTGTACACACAAGTTACCTTTCCACCAACGTTGTCAATACTGGCATACATGCGATCACGCGCTCCGTTATAACCAAGGTTCACATAATTCCTGGAAATCACCGATTTCAACTCATTTTTCAGGTCTTCTTCAAACAGGTTAAACGTTGAAGCATAATACGCATCATACTTTCCCTCGCCCAGTATGTCAACACGCAAAGAACCATAACGTGAAAAAGAGCGTATGATCAACTCTGTGTTATATCGGATGTTGTGCTTTGGTTTAAAGGTAACAACAAGTGCTTTCTTTTCACCAGCAGCAACCAGAAAAGTTGACTCACTAAGTATAAAGTCGGGATGATAAATATCGGCTTCAAACGTAATGCTTGTTGTGCTTTGGTTTGATACATTCACAACAGTAACCGCAGAATCTCCATACATCGTTTTGGGGAAAGAAACGGTACTCTTTGAAACAGAAATCTGAGCAAAGGATAGTGCATGAACACCAATCAGCAACAAGGTTAATTGAATAAACTTCTTCACATAGCAAAGATAGGAATTCGCTCGTGGAAAATATGATTTAGAGCGAATAGAAACATTCCTGTGATATAGGCTTAATTTTGCACCTCAATTTTTCAACCCATGCAATTGAACACCTTAACAGCAATAAGTCCGATTGACGGAAGATACCGCAGTAAAACACAAGATTTAGCCGCTCACCTTTCCGAGTTTGGTCTAATCAAGTATCGTGTAATGGTCGAAGTGGAGTATTTAATCGCACTCGGCCAAACAGGCATTGCCAAGTTGAAGCCTATGCTCGAAAAGGCAAACAAGGACAAGTTGCGTGCAATGGTCACTAATTTCTCCGAGGCAGACGCGCAAAAAATCAAAGACACGGAAAAGGTAACAAACCACGATGTAAAGGCGGTTGAATACTTTGTAAAGGAGCAATTGGATGTATTGGAATTGAGCGAACTGAAGGAGTTTGTACACTTCGGTTTAACCTCACAAGACATCAATAATACATCCATACCTTACTCCCTGAAAATCAGTTCGGACGAGGTTGTAATTCCGTTGCTCAACCAGGTTATCGAAGCCATTTCGGAAAAGGTTAAAGAATACCGGGAAGTGGCTATGTTAGCCAGAACGCATGGTCAACCTGCCTCTCCTACCCGCCTGGGCAAAGAATTTGATGTTTTTGTAGCTCGGTTAGAGGAGCAGGTAAGACAGTTTCAGTCTGTTCTTTGGCCCGCAAAATTTGGTGGGGCTACTGGAAATTTCAACGCACACGCAGTTGCTTATCCAGAATTGAGTTGGGACAGCTTTGCAGACCACTTCGTGGAAAGCATCGGCTTAAAACGATCCGAACCCACAACTCAAATCGAACATTACGATAATCTAGGCGCGAAGTTCGACTGCCTAAAACGGATGAATGTAATTCTTATCGACTTCTGTCGAGATGTCTGGACTTATATTAGCATGGACTATTTCAAACAGAAGATTGCAAAGAATGAAGTTGGCTCGTCGGCTATGCCACATAAGGTTAATCCAATTGATTTTGAAAATGCAGAAGGAAACCTGGGTTTTGCCAACGCTACCTTAAGCCATCTTTCCGAAAAACTTCCGATTAGCCGCCTGCAGCGTGACTTAACCGATTCTACTGTTTTACGGAACGTTGGTGTACCGTTGGGACATATGGTTATCGCTTACCAGTCCATTCTTAAAGGAATGGGCAAACTGTTGTTAAACCAGGATAAAATCAATGCCGATTTAGAAAACAACTGGGCCGTGGTTGCCGAAGCGCTGCAAACGATTTTACGTCGCGAAGGATATCCAAATCCATATGAAACGTTAAAAGGGTTAACGCGAACGAACGAAGTCATAAATCAACAAAGCATTCATTCATTTGTTGATACACTTGAAGTCTCTGACGAGATAAAGGAAGAGATGAAAAAAATAACGCCGTTTACCTACACAGGTATTTAATGGAGAACAACGCAAACAGAACACTAATACTCGGAGCAAGTCCAAACCCTGCACGGTACTCAAACAGGGCTGCTGAACTGCTTACATCCAAGCAGCATCGCATTGTTCAATTGGGCAAAAGAGGCGGACAAGTTGCTGGTGATGAGATTCTTACAACAGCCGAAATGTTGGAAGACATAGATACCGTTACCTTGTACCTGGGACCACAGAACCAAACCGAATACTATCAGTACATTATATCCCTAAAACCCCGCAGAGTCATCTTTAACCCGGGTACAGAAAATCCAGAACTGCGTAATCTTTTGGAAAAGAACAACATTGAATGCGTAAATGCATGTACTCTTGTAATGCTTAATTTGGGTACGTATTAAGAAATGAATCACATGAAAATACAGACACTTATACTTTTAGTTGCTGCCGTTAGTTTTACGGCTTGTACAGACAAGAAAGAAAAGCTTCGCGAACAGATTTCTGAATTGCAAATGACTGAAAATCAAACAGGTGAGACAAAAGCTCAGCTTGCAGAGGTTCAAGAAGAGTTTATTAATCAATATCCGGATGATTCAATGGCCAAGACCTATTTGGAGAACATCGCCATATTCAATCAGTTGACCGGTAACAGTGCAAAAGCTATTGACTTAAGTAATCAGTATTTCGTGCGATTTAACAGCGCCGACAATAGTGAACTGGGCACAATGTACTTAAATGCCGCAAGAGCCTATAGCGATGAAAATCAAACCGATAGCGCAATTCATTATACCGAAAAAGCGATGAAAGAAACCAGTGTTTCATTGGCTGACCTTCGTTTTTTAGGCGAACAATTTGCTAAACTCATTGCTGACACCACTACACAACATCGAGATCGATACATGATGAAATACGCGGGTATTGTAGAGCAGACCCGTGGACTGGGAGAAGCCGGTCTGGAATACCAGCGGGTTTACCTGGAGTATCCTTCGTCGGAATATGCACCGTATTGCATGACCAAACACGCCAGCATTTATGAAGCCAATGGTGAATTGGACAAAGCTCGCGAGATCTATGAAAAACTGATTGAAGAATACCCGGAAAGTAATTTTGCCAGCAATGCCAAAAGCATGATAGACAATGACTTACTGGGCAAGTCTGCAGCCGAGCAGTTGAAGATCTTACGCGCTAAAAAAGGCGAATCTTAGACCTTCTTTTTAATTGTATAGAATAAAGAGTCGTCAATACCTTCGCAGGGTGCCGCCTTCCAGAATTCCATACCTACCTTT
>DIYD01000094.1 GCA_002428905.1 Bacteroidetes bacterium UBA6063
CCCGTGGAATTTAAAGTTGCCGAAATTTTGGAGGCGATTATGGCGCTCTTTCCGATACCGGAAACGATTACCCTACCCTTGGATTTTATGATGCATTCGACCGCACTTGGGAAATCATCGTTCAATAAAGAGGCCAGATGTCCAATGGACTTGCTTTCCGTATCAAAAGTTTTTTTTGCCAAGGCAAGTATGGCTTCGTTTTTGCTCAATCTAAAATGTATAAATTGTAGATAGTATTCCTAAAAGAGTGCTATATTTAAGTTTACAAAACTACGCAAACTTAATTTTATGGAATACTTTATGTTTTAATAAAGTTAAATTGAACAAAAAGCGTTTTAAATTTCAAAAATACGTATCTTATGTAATTGAAATTTTGACTACGCGTTAATTCAACAGATGTAAAATGCAAAAAAACGGTATGGTTTCGAATGGACTGGACCTTCATGCCTCTTTAAAAAAATACTTCGGTTTTTCGCAATTCAAAGGACTTCAGGAAGGGGTCATCAAAAATATAATCCAAGGAAATAACACTTTTGTAATCATGCCCACCGGCGGTGGTAAATCATTATGCTACCAACTCCCCGCATTGATGCAGGAAGGGACGGCCATAGTGGTTTCACCGCTCATCGCCTTGATGAAAAACCAGGTAGATGCGCTCCGGGGCGTTTCTTCGAACAACGGGGTGGCCCATGTACTCAATTCCTCCTTGACCAAAAATGAGGTCAAACAGGTAAAGCAGGATATTACCGACGGTGTAACAAAATTACTGTATGTGGCCCCGGAATCCTTGACCAAGGATGAATATGTAGACTTTTTACAATCGGTAAAGATTTCTTTTGTTGCCGTGGACGAGGCACATTGTATCTCCGAATGGGGGCATGATTTTAGACCGGAATATCGGGAGATTGCCGAGTTAAGAGGCCTGAAACCCAAACTTCAGTTTTTGGCACTTACAGCTTCGGCAACGGAAGAAGTGAAAAACGACATTATTGATCAGCTTGGGTTGCTCGATTATGACGTATATCAACAGAGCTTTCATCGGGAGAATCTGGCCTATCAGGTGCAATACACAGAGGACAAGCATAATAGCTTGCTCGACTTTATAGCAAACCATCCGGGTACCGGTATCGTGTACGTACGCAATCGAAGAAAAACGGTGGAGTGGAGTCGATATCTGTTGAATCAGCGAATCTCAGCCGACTACTATCATGCAGGGTTAACCAGTGAAATTCGGAACGACAAACAAGATAAATGGACCAGGGGACAGACCCGTGTGATCGTAGCCACAAATGCCTTTGGTATGGGCATCGATAAACCAGATGTTCGATGGGTAGTGCATCTAGGTCTTCCAGATAGTCTGGAGTCGTATTATCAAGAAGCCGGACGGGCAGGAAGAGACGGTAAACCATCGGTATGCCAGTTTTTCTATAACGACAACGATATTGTTCAGGCCAGATCACAATGGAATGAGTCTTATCCTTCCTTAAAAGAAGTAAATCGTATTTACGAAAACCTGTGCAATTATTTTTCACTGGCGTTTCACACGGGGCAAGATGCACGCTTTGATTTCGATATGGCCGATTTCTGTGAGAAGTTTGAGAATCGAGCGGTTACAACGTATGCAAGCCTTCGAATACTGGAAAAACTAGGTTATTTGCGCCTGTCGTCGGGTATATTACGTCCTTCTAAACTTAAAATTGAGGTAAGCAGTACAGCGTTGTATGATTTTCAACTACGTGTTCCGTCGCTCGATCCAATAATCAAGGTTGTATTGCGATCGTATAGTGGTGTTTATGATCACTTTGCCATAATCAAAGAATCGGAAATAGCACGGAGGCTCAATCGTTCTGTCGCATCGGTAATCAAGGATCTGGAAACGTTACAGCACCAACAAGTGCTGACGTATCAGAAACGAAGCGATAAACCGTATATCACTTTTATACAACCGAGGGTGAATGAAGTGCGGGATAAGGATGGATTGGTTCGTGCCGATAAACTCCGGACACAACAGCGCCTGGAGGCTCTGATCAATTATATGGAATCGGAATTATGCAGAGCAATTCTAATTTGCACTTATTTTGGTGAGGAAGGTGTTTCTGAATGTCAGAAATGTGATGTTTGCGCCATAAACAACAAGCATCAGTCGTCGAATTCGTTTGAACAGATTACAGCGCTCATTATTCCAATACTGGCTGAGCGCTCACTAAAACCTGCCGAATTGGTTGATGCATTGCCGAATTACGATGCCGGAGAAGTTCGTAACGTAATTCGCTGGTTATTAGACGATAATAAGATTCAGATTAAGGATAACGGAGAAATAGAAAAGCGAAATTGAAGCGGGTCTTTTGTACAGTAACGAACGATTTGAATTTTGATCAACGTATGATCCGAATCTGTAGCACGTTGCAAAAAAACGGTTATGATGTAACGCTGGTCGGTCGTCGATTGAAGAGCAGTCCGGAAATCCAGGAGCGTATATTCGACCAGAAACGATTGAGCTGTCGATTCAGTTCAGGACCTCTATTTTACCTTGAATACAATGTTCGATTGTTCGTGTTCCTAATTCGGTCTAAACCGGATGTAATAAACACCATTGATCTTGATACGGTTTTCGGGGCATGGCTCTATCGCGGACTTACCAGAGCGCAATGGATTTTTGATGCGCATGAACATTTTACTGAGGTTCCAGAAGTAACGGATCGCAAATTTGTGAAATGGATTTGGAGCAGGGTAGAGCGTTTGGTCTTTACGAATGCAGATAAGTTTTATACGGTAAGTGTTTCTATATCAGAAATATACCAGAAGAATTACAAAAAAAATGTAGAGGTTATAAGAAACGTTCCGTTTCTTCGTTCTACTAATGTCGTAAAGCCTCAATCAGAACAATCTGAACAAGGTATTTTTATTTATCAGGGAGCGTTAAACCTCGGACGATGTGTTGAGCTGTACATTAAGGCAATGCATAACGTTGATGGTGAGCTATGGCTGGTAGGCGAGGGTGACTTAAGCGAAGAGCTTAGGGCGTTGGTTGCACGGGAAAAACAGGAGCATAAGGTTCGATTTTATGGAAGAGTTGAACCAGAAGAATTGCACCTGTTAACTGTTAAGGCCGATGTGGGGTTGAACGTATTGGAGAACCGGGGATTGAGTTATTATTATTCGCTCAGTAACAAGTGCTTCGATTACATACAGGCAGGAAAACCTTCGATAAGCAGTGCGTTTCCGGAATACCAGATACTGAATGAAGAGTACGACGTTATGTTGCTGACCGAACCGAATTTAACATCGGTGACTTCGGCCATGAAACAGTTGTTGCAAGACAAAGCGTTGTACCACCGCCTGAGCAACAATTGCCAACAAGCCGCTAAAACATGGAATTGGGAAAATGAATTAAAAAAGTTGTTAAAGGTGTATGAATAACGGAAAGAGCAAACACATTCATGTCATTGCTTTCGATGTACCATATCCGGCAAATTACGGTGGTGTAATTGACATTTATTACAAGTTGGTCGCCCTGGCTGACCAAGGTATAAAGGTGCATTTACATTGCTATCAGTATGGCAGAGCAGAAAGTGCGATGCTAAAAGGTGTATGTGAGAAAGTGTATTACTACAAGCGAAAGGTTTTTAGAAATCCAATCTATAACACCAAACCCTATATTGTCGCATCGCGGAATTCAAGTGCGCTTATAGAAACATTGTTGGCCGATAATCATCCGATTCTTTTCGAAGGTTTGCATTCTACCTATTACCTGGCCGACCCACGATTAAAAGACAGGTACAAGGTTGTTCGTACACACAATATCGAACATCTATATTATAAACACCTTGAAAAGGTTGAAAAGAACCGATTTAAGAAGTATTTCTTTCGCATAGAGGCTGATCGCCTAAAGCGTTACGAACGCATACTGAAACACGCAGACTGTATTGCTGCAATTTCAAGTGACGATGCGGGATATTTCGATCGTAAATATGGAAATGTAATTCAGCTACCACCTTTTCATGTGAATCAATTTGTATCAACGCAATCGGGTAAAGGTGACTACATCTTGTATCACGGTAATCTATCTGTGGGCGAGAATAATGAAGCAGCGCTGTTTTTGTTGAACGAAGTGCTTACCGACCCAAAGTACAAGGTAATTGTTGCGGGGAACAATCCGTCTGAAGAACTTATGCGCAAGGTGGATTCGATGAGTCACGTTCAGCTGAAGTCTGAAATTACCTCAGAGGAGATAAATCACTTAATAGCCGATGCACATATCAATCTACTGCATACCAATCAGGCTACGGGTATTAAACTAAAACTCATCAACTCATTGTATATGGGTAGGCACTGTATCGCTAATGATAAGATGACTAAAAACACCGGTCTGGAGGAATTATGTACACGTGCCAATAATGTGGGCGAGTACAAGCGTATGATTCAGGAACTCTGGACAAAGGAAATATCAGAGGAAGAATTGGCACAACGTACAAAAGTGCTGAAGGAAGGCTTTGATAATGAAGTCAATATTCTACCCCTTATCGAGCAAATGCTAGGTATAAAAGTTAAGTCCAAAACTTCCGTAGGATAGTTACTTTTGACGTATGGTTGTTTTTCGGAACAAGAGACTTGATCGTTCCATCCGATTATCCCTGTTTGTAGTAATTCTGGCTGCAATTCTTTTTGAACTCATCCGTGATGTTCAGCGTTTTGGGGACTTTGGAGGATATGTTATAGCCGGTCAGGCTGTAATCCATGGTGCAGATGTCTATTCAGATTACCTGAACACCTGGCCACCATTTTTTTCTGTGTTCAGCACATTACTTGCACTGGTGGACATGATCAGTCCGATACTCATACGACTTATATGGTTGGTTGGAATTGTGATTACCTGGCATGCCATTGTTACCTACTGTACATCGCGAGTGATGGGTAAAACCGTTCGTTTTAAGAAAGGTGAGGAAACATTGCATCCAACCGATTGGGAAGTGCTTATTCCGTTCTTACTGGTATTTCGCTTCGTTATTGACGATCTGTCGAACATTCAAATCAACACCTATCTGCTGGCTGCAAGCCTTATGGTATTTCATTTTTTTCTTGAGGGAAAGCACCGAAAGTCTGGATTGATTTTAGGAACGATAATATCGTTGAAGGTTTATCCAATTTTTATTTTACTCTTCTTTATGGTTAAGCGTCAATGGAAGATCGTGCGATACTCCGTGCTGGCCATACTCGGAGCCATGCTTGTTACGGCAATCGTCTTTGGACCAGCCGAATCATTAGATTATCACCAGGACTGGTATCGAAACAAAGCCATGGGGGGAACTATATTTATTCATAAGAACCAATCTCTATTGCCTCTGGTGCAGGCGCTATTTACAGAGCAGTCGCGTGGTTTGGACATCTTTTATAACATCACAAACTGGTCGCTGTCGGCATCCAAGAAGGTGAGCTACTTCCTTATTGCACTCTTTGGTTTAATCCCTGCACAGTTGTTAATCTTCGATAAGCGTAAGAAAACCCCTTATGTCCACTTTGGAGAGTTTGCGTTTGTCTTTGCCGCTATTCCATTGCTATCACCTCTGGCGTGGAAGTACTATTTTGTATTTCTGTATCCCATGTATGTATTCATCTGGCATAGTTTGTTTGTGAAAAAGGAGGGCAATTCTATGTCCAGAGCCTTGTTTTATGTCTCTATTTCACTCAGCATTTTGTCTACCGATGGGTTATTGGGTGTGTATATATCGGATGTACTGGAAGTATTTGGTTGCATAACCATTGCCAGCATGCTGTTATTGACTACGTATTTACAGGTGCGAGAACCCGTACCATTCTCAAAAAGTACATAAAATTCCAATTTTGGGAAGAATTTGGGCGATGTCTTGATTCTCTATTTTATAGTATTCGGTATTTAGTGTGTTGATAATCAGATTGTTGTGGCCTTACTGTCGATACATGAATTTTCCTGGCACAGTTTTCGGATACTTTATATCGCATGTGAGTCGAAATAAGCTTTATAGCTTTCTAACGACGATAAAGATCCTTCTACATCACAGAAGGTGAATCGATTTCCACAAACATGCTTAGTAGTAGTATAATAAGTTAGTTCATACTAACTAGTAGTAGTAGTTCAAAAAAAGACTAAAGGTACTAAGTACCATGCTTTTTGTAAAGGGAGTCGGGAGACTTCCTTTTCTTTTATACAAGGATTTTAGCAAATTAGTCGTAGGATAGGCGATCTCGTATGGTACCATCCGACCGATGGATAATTACATCTGCTTTTTTTGACCTGGCGATGCGCTTCGCACGACGTATGGCATCGTCTTGATACTGGTAAGTGGCGGTTAGTCGTTCGTTGCCTTCGCCTTTAACTGCCCAACCATCTTCATGAGGAACTACATGTTGATGTCCGGTTTTTCTTCGGTACGAACGCTGTTGTTTCTGTAAAACCTGTTTGAGTAACTTCTTAAGTAGATCCACCCAAAACCTGGCTTCAGTGATTTTTGCCATATACGAACATACAAACTCGATCTAGAAACCAATACATAAAAACGCCCAACAATGTGCTGGGCGTTAATATTTGTAGTGAGTGTGTATTTAAAAAGTTATCTAATTTTTGAGCGGTGGAGTGGAATTTCGAAGTTGGTGCAGTCGTCAAATTTTCGACTTCCAATCGTTCGTGCGATTTTTATTCCAACCATGAAATAAGAATCGTTTCTGTTCGCTCCGCCACGCTGGCTGCCTACTTCATAGCCTTGCACCGACCGGTCGGCCAGTGTTGCCGCAATCGCGCCTCCACTTTCTGCCAACTGTGCAGGATCGGCATAAACGGTACTAACATCATCCAGATAGTCTGTAAACGTTTTGCGAAGGCCAACATCTAGTTTTACCGTAGTAAATCTGCCTACAGGGAACTTATAACCATAGCCAAATGGAATAACCAGGTTAAACGTATTGTAAGGCTGCATTCCAGCAATGTAGTTCTGGCCTTCTGTGCCTAACGGTCGCAGTTTATACCAGGTGTTATCGTACTGCGCTTTGGGTTGGAAGTATATGCCTCCAATACCGGCATTTACGTAAAAACCACTCAGTTTTGAACGTGCACTAAACGGATAAAACTCGGCTTGCGCGTTGAGTTCCACTAAATCTGTACGTACACTGAGATTACGTTGATTGCGCCCCCGTAAACTGGTGAAGGCATCATTACCAACAAGCTGTGTGGCAACAAGATTACCGGCAAACGTGACTCGTCCAACATGCCGCTGTATCGAAATACCAAGCGCTGGTCGGGTTGCCTGCAGATCAATGTCTTGAAATGCCATAGCATTGCTGACGTCACTTCCACCTAAGTCACCCACCATGTTACTGGCACCCAGATAAAATGAATACGACCACGATTTATGGTTGTTGAACTGTCCAAACGAAATCAAACTCGATAAAAGCGCTACACTTAATAAACTAATTCTAACCATAACTAACACATTTCTAGTGAAACGGGTTTAATCGGGAAAATGATGCATCTTATCGGTGATTTGGAGTAAAAAAGACGGTGTGCTGACGCTTTAGTATAATTCGGTCCGGTTAGGGTATGGATTGTTAGTAGATGGGGTTATATGCCTTCGGTCCGAAAGCGATGAAGTGTGTTTATGATAGATATCATTATTTTTATTTATTCTAAATAAAAATAACAAAAAGTTAGACCGTACTTTCGCCGAGCAACAAAATCAAAAACAGAATGTCAAGAATCAAACTGCACAAAGTCACAGCCTTCTTAGGTGTGCTTTTCGCATTATCCTTTATGCAATGCACATCGAAGCAAAACGCTTCAAGCGAACAAGCGGAAACCAAAATAGGTGTCTTACTTGTCAATCACGGTTCACACTCGCCTACCTGGCGTCAGGCTTTATTGGATTTAGACAGTAATGTGCGTGAAACAATTTTGGAGCATGCTGCAATTCACGATGTGAAGACCGGTTTCATGGAATATACCGAGCCATCCATCGCAACCCGAATGAAGGAGTTTGACGCCGAAGGATTCAGCGATGTGATTATCGTCCCCATCTTTTTAACCGTAAGCTCACATTCATTCGACGACATCCCAACGATTATTGGTCAGAAAATGGATCCGCAAAGCATGGAGACCTTGAAAATTGAAAAGATAGAACGTTACGAAGCACAGGCCAGGTGCCACATTACACCGTTGTTGGATTTTACAGAAATACTTCAAAAGAATATATTACGACGGGTCAAGGCGATGGCCGGAAGTGGGTCCACAGAAGGACTTGCCCTGATCGCTTATGGCGATGAAGGTTATAATACGGAGTGGTCAAACTTAATGGATACCGTAGGAACGTATATACTGGAAAACACCGATGTACAGAACTACAGTTATAACTGGTGCGGGCATATTGCCCACTATAACCCTGATTCTACTACAGTAGCAATCAATGAAGTACTCGCTGAGAGTGAAAAGGCATTGGTTATGCCGGTTTTGGTAGCACACGACGAAATGTTTCAGGTAAAGATTATTGGAAACGGAATAAGTAATATAGAGAATCACGAAGAGAAGGTAGTTTACAAACCCGATGCAATTTTACCAGACGAGAACATTGAGCAATGGGTAATCGACATTGTTTCGGAATACGTTGACAAGATCTAAAATAGGCTGTATATGAACGCTAAGAAGAAGAAAAAAAAGTCGTTCAATAAAAAGCTACGTAAGCTCAATATTGTGACCCACAGAGATTTGGGTTACTTCTTTTCTGCACTGATCATTATTTATTGTATATCGGGCCTGGCATTAAACCATGTCGACGATTGGAATCCCGATTTTATCATCACCCGATCAACAATTCAGATCGACCAGGACTTCCCAATTGCGAACCCTAAGCCCTCCGACATCTTGAAACTGGGAGAACAGGTAGGTGAGGCTACCTATAAGGTATTTGATAAACCCACCCAGAATCAAGTGAAGGTGTACTACAAGGATGCTTCACTACACGTTAACGGTTCTACCAGAGAAGGTTTATACGAGCGAATTGAACGTCGTCCTGTTTTTTACCATGCCAACGTTCTTCACCGCAACAGTCTTAAAGGCTGGAAATGGGTGTCTGACCTATTTGCCTTTCTACTTATTGTAATTAGCATAACCGGGTTGTTTGTGCTCAAAGGGAAAAAAGGACTTAAGGGAAGGGGAAAGTGGTTTGTAGGTGCCGGACTGATGGTACCAGTATTGGCCTGGTTGATTTTTCAGTGGGTGCAATAGATCTTGGTCTTATAAATACACCAGGTAATTCCGAAGTCCACGGAATCGAATATTCTCCTAAATTGCGCTCAATCGAACAGGTATGGGCATAAACATTAGCGGATTATTGGTAAAAGGTCTTGACGTATCAGAAGATCAAGCCATTCTAGAGGATCTTTTTGAGTGCCAGATCACAGCACAACGCGTGGTGGAATGGGAATACCACAATCAACTTGAGCGCATAGGCGATAATGAGATTGCGATTGTTTCGAATGGTATGTCGTCTGCTCTTTATTTAGGAGGTAGTTTACTAACCAAAGCCAGTCGTTTGTTTTCAAAAAGGACGGAGGATCGGCTACCCCATGACTATCTTTTTTTCTCGTTTAGCGAAACCACTATGTTCTTCCTGATCAGTCATTACAAAGCCGGTAAGCGATATGATGAAATTCACGACAATGGAAAGAAAGTACATGGTGAAAACGTCATCGGCCTGCAGGAAAAAGATGATATTGCACAAGACGGACTGTATAAAGCATTAAAGGAGTTTAATCTCGTTTTTGATACTTGTGAAGCATTGATTCTTACCATCAAGGCTACGCCGAAAACCAAAGCAGAATCGGAAAAACAGCTGGGAACAGATGACCAACGGTTTCAGATACTTAGTTATTCGGTCTACCTCATGAAGCTCAGTACTGGGCAGATTCAACGGGACCCGAGAAAAGACAATCAATATCAGAGACATCTGAATGATATGGGTGTTCAGCTTGGCAGTTTAAGTTTCAGCAAAGAAAAATTTGACGTAACCAAAAAGTATCTCAAAGGAGCTACATTGCCTCAGCTCAATGCCTCCAGGAGGCGGCTGTTGGATGCATTTTTCGAACAGGGCAACAAAGCGAGTTGTTTACAGGAACTGGTCTATGTGCAGAAGCTTATTCAGGATGTAAACAATGGGGTAGAGAGTAAAGGTCAAATCTGGTGGTCGATCATCAAACTTGCGATATCTGTACTACTCAGTATTGGGGGGATAATATCGGTACTCTATGTGTTGTTCAGATGATGACTTCAAGGCGTAAGGTATTCCGATGGGAAGTGATCGGTTAACCATACACCATTTAAAGACACATAGAAACGATGTCCGTTCGCATACATTTCTCCGGCGTTAACCTCCAGCACAATCGGTTGCCCATGTCGCTGCCCCACATTGATCGCTGTTTCCTGGTTACCGGATAAATGGACATGGTGACGATTCATTTTGAGTATTCCTTTTGCACGAATGACTTCTTGATTTTTATGTGCCGTACCATGGTACAAAATGTCCGGCGGCTGTTTTTCCGTAAGTTGAAGATCAAGATCAATGGAGTGTCCCTGATTTGCTCGGATCCTCGTACCATCCAAATTAAAAGAGAAGCGTTGCTTATCATTATTGGCCACCACACGTTGTAACACAGTCAAATCTATGGGTGTTCCATGTTCGTTCAGTTTGTTTAACAGGTCTTCAGTAGATACCCAACCAGATTCATCCAATTCAATCCCAATGGCCTCAGGTTTGTGTCGTAGAACATAGCTTAACCGTTTACTGATCTTTTTCTCCAGGTTTTGATTCATGGTTCGAAAATAATACCATAAGGTTAAATACAGATTTTAATACTCTGTACCCCAATGTTTTAATAGAAAATCTAAGTACTTTACGAAGCCATTATGACAATAGAAGAATTTACCACAGAATTTGAGTCGATACGCCCACAATTGAAATCCTTTGTACTACGCATGACTGCTAGTGTTCAGGACACCGAAGATGTTATTCAGGATGTCTGGATTAAAGCTACGAACAGTCTTACCACATTTCGTGCAGACTCTTCTCTAAAAACATGGGTGTTTTCTATTGCCGGCAATTTGGTCATTGATATGCTTCGAAAGCAGAAGCGATGGCCTGAAGAAGTTACGGATATCTGCAAAGAAGCTGCCATGCAAAATCCGGCACACTTTCAAGAGGCCATGGCTATTGTTCAAACCTCAGAATATGCCAAATTTGAGATTAAAGAGCATATTGCCTTTTGTTTCCTTTGCATCGCCAAGTCGTTGCCCATTGAGCAGCATCTGTGTTTGCTTCTGAAAGAGATTCACGATTTCAAGATTAAAGAGATCGCTGTAATCTTAAAAACGACAGCGCCTTTGGTGAAATACCATTTGCATACAGGAAGGCAGAAAATGATTGAGTTGTTCCATGGAAGGTGTGCATTAATCAACAAAGAAGGTGTTTGCCACCAGTGCACAGAAATCAATGGCATCTTTAATCCGGGCCAGAGCGCAGAAGAGGCGAAACAGAAACTCAAAATGGTAAAGGAATCTGAAAAAGGAGATAAGCAACATTTGTTTGACTTGCGTATGGAAGTCTTGCAAGAAATCGACCCGTTTTCATCCTCTGCTCATGAACTGCAACTCCATCATTTAGAGCACAATAGACGCGTCATGAACAAATACCTTGAAAATAATTCAGAATAATCCTATCCAAATCTGCGCGGTAACCGTCCAAACGATAAATACATAGATATGAGAAGTTTAATTATACCTATTTTTATCATGACAGTTAGTACAGTAAAGGCACAACACGGCAAAGCCGTTACCGAAAAAAAGACGTTTAGTCGAACAACTGCAATTACGCAGGTAATCCATGCCGATCCTTCCATCGTGTGGTCGTTATTAACCAATGCAAACGATTTTGCACGGTGGAATTCTACAGTGGTTTCGATTGTAGGCGAGATCAAACAAGGAAATAAGATTGAGTTGGTTAGCTCACTCGACTCCACCAGAACATTTAAATTGAAAATCCTTGAATTTCAACCCAATGAGAAACTGGTGTGGGGCGATGCACTTGGTAAACGCATTTATACATTAACCAACCAGGGCAAAAACACACTGTTCACCATGTCAGAACGCATTGGTGGGCCTATGTTCCCCTTATTTGCAGGTAAAATTCCTTCGTTTGACGCATCATTCCAACAGTTTACCAACGATTTAAAGGCAGAAGCCGAGACAATAGCACAAACAAAATAGTATACACAATGAATTACAGAGAATCCATAGGAACGAAAGACAACCCCTTAGTATTGAAAACACCACCGTTAAGCTCGGAGTACACCATGCACGTTGATGAAAAAGACGGATTGGAAATACTGGTATGCACCGTGAAGTCTACTATATTGCATTACGACATAAGGTGTTTGAACGACTTACATGAAATGTTGAAAGCGCACGGCGACTGGATGCTATTGGGGAGTAAAGACGAAAAGGTAGAAACAAAACCGGATACCGTTGAACACTGGGGGCGATCTTTAGACAACCCAGTTGGTGGGTGGTATGGCCTCAAGAAGGGTTTTCGAGGTCGTTTTGGGATGTATATTCCGCCTCTGATGGAGCACCTGGGCTTAGCGGAGGTCGAGCACAACAAGCGAAACAATCGCATGCGTGCAATTTAAAATGGATTATTTCTTATGGAGGTAGATGGCGCTATTCAACACATCTAATATATCCTGGATAGGGATGTCTTGATTCGCATCAACCCAGAGAATCTTCATCCGGGCTCGATCGCCTGATTCTAGCAATACGTGGTTCAGTCGATTACCATCTACAAACAAGATATAAGGTATATTCGATTTCTTATCTTTCCATAGATAGCAAATTGCTTTCTTACCAAAACAGAAGCACGGCATGCCATATTTTATAGTTTCGTGGAGTTGGGCCTGGTGATTGAGTAGTATGTCCCTCAAGGCGAGAAAGCAACCTCGATTCGGTTCGTCTTGCTTCAGGTAAAATGCGTGTAGATCTTTCGTCACCGAACGAATATAGGTGTATCCATCAAGCGATGTATATTTGAAATGCTTACAAGTTGATCTAAACGTAAATCTTATGTCTACGGAACGATACGATTCGATCGGAATCGGATATGACGAGACGCGCAAGGCAGATCCGTATCTCGCTGAACGTATGTTTCAACTGATTCGGCGCGATGATGTTTCGGCGAACTACCTCGATGTTGGCTGTGGAACAGGTAATTACACCGCCGCTTTAGCAAACAAAGGCTTACACTTTACCGGAATGGATCCTTCAAGCGAAATGCTCCGTAATGCACTGGCTAAGAATGATGCCATCAAATGGATACAGGGGGCTGCTGAATCGATTCCATCAGAAGACAGTTCAATAGACGGTGTGCTGGTATGTCTATCTATCCATCATTGGACCGATCTGGTTGCCGGATTTAAAGAAATCCAACGCGTATTGAAACCCGGAGGTAAAATGGTCTTGTTCACTACGCTACCGGAGCAAACCCTGGGAAATTGGCTAAACCACTATTTTCCTGTAATGATTCAAGACTCGATTGATATCTTACCCACTGGTGATCAGCTTAAGCACGCATTTGGAGCTTCAGGACTGGAGGTAATTAAGGAAGAGAAATATTATGTACAACCCGACTTACAGGACTGGTTTCTCTATTGTGGGAAACATCGCCCTGAGTTGTATTTTAAAGAAGAGGTTCGACGAGGAATCTCTTCATTCAGTTTGCTGTCGAACAGAAATGAAGTATCTGCGGGATTGCAACAACTGAAAGAAGATATTTCAAGTGGTCGTATTGAGGATATTATAGCACAACATGCGAACGAACTGGGCGACTATCTTTTTATAGTGGCGGAGAAACCATAAACACGCTTCTTTATTCGCTTTGCACAGTCTCAACGGTTAACCGTTCTCCCTCTCGAGGTATGGCACTGGGGTCAATTGGCTCTAACAGGTATTCATATATGCCCTGGGCATCGCGTTCTTCTTGCTGCTTAAAAACAGATTCAAGATCTACGTGTTGGGCGTGGCGCACAAAAATGGTATGCGTAGTTTCATTGGGGAAATCAGTGCGTTTAACTGAACCAGGTGATGTACGGATGCGATATACGACTTCCCAGGTTTTCTTATCGGTTGAATGCAATTTGGTTCCCGAGGGTAATCCATTTAAGCTGTGTTCGAGCTCTGCATGAATTCCAAGACTTTTCACGTAAAAAGCTCGTATGACATGTACCGTTGACCTTGATGTTTGCATTCTTCCATACGAAGAAACGTAAAACCGGATACATTTAGCATGGAGAACTTAACCGACCGGGGCCTTATAATCACCACCTTGTTGAAGTTCAAAATGGTCGAATAATCCAAACGGTTTATTGTTCTTTTTTGAGCAAAACGATGCAGAGGAACGTCAAAACAAGCTTCATATTCCAAAATCAAGTATCACCCAATTTGATACGTCTATAAGACGGTTGAAAACGGTTGTATTTTATACCTTTACGAGTGTCAAAAAATGACGTAAAAAACTGATAGTCAACACTTTGTAATATTGTTGTTGTTTGCGGTGTTTCATGCTAAGAATACCGGAATTTGACTTCTATTTTGAGCAACAGATTACTAACATTTCTCAATTTATGAAGCAATTTTTAAACCTGTTTGGGTGCATAATAGTGATGTGCCTGACAACTAACTTCACGGCATTATCTCAACCCGTTTCTCAAACATTTAACTCGAGTGGAACGTATACAATTCCTACTGGATATTCAGCCAACGTCACCATAGAGGTAATTGGTGGCGGAGGTGGTGGCGGAGCATATAGTTCCAACGGGGGCGGAGGCGGCGGAGGCGGCGGATATG
>DIYD01000117.1 GCA_002428905.1 Bacteroidetes bacterium UBA6063
TAGGTCTTTTTCCAATTGTGCAGTTCTTGATTAAGTTTTGGAAATTCAGCTACTGGAACATGCGCATCTATATCTCCTCGTGCCATACCCAACCCTCTTTCAACTAGTCCTTCGGTCCAATAAACGAATGCGTGACCCGTACATCCAGACACCACATTACCCCGCACCGTAACCCCTGTACCATGAAACCAAAAGCCGTCTCCCTGCCATGCAAAATCCTGTCTATGTTCTCTCAAATCGGCCAATGCATTGGTTGGTTCGCCATCTACATAGGATTCTCTTGGGCGAGGTGCGGTCATAATAGGGTTTGTTGGGTTCACCGTTCTAATGGCTATGTTCTCAATAAATGATCCCGTCTCATTGCCTGCCTCTGTATTAAAGGCACCTCCAACAACATTATAACTTACGTTCTGAACAAAATCTACCCTAGAAGAGTGATTTACATAACCCCATCCTGGATCTGTATTAACAACACACCCTTCAACTCGTGCTGGATTAGGCAAAGGTACAATGGGCTTAGCAGGAAATGTAGATACATCTAAGCCTCCCCTATGAAAATGAAATGAATACCGGCCTCTTGGGTTCTTTCCTCCGTTTACAACTGCTTTTCCCGTATTCTTATTTGCATCTAAATCTTCGAAGTCCCAGTCATCCAAAATGATGGACTTATCAGTTCTGCCCAAGTTATTGGCTTCCACGTATCTGATATCCACATTTAGTGTATGCATAAACATTAAATGTCCGCGAGGCTTGCGGAATTCACCTTGTATTGCTTTTACACTTTTGTTTTCTGAAGTAATAACAATATTTCTACTTATGTTAGCTACATGCACATGCAAGTCTGATGCTTCTATTGGCGCTTTATGGTCTCTTTTCAAGGCTGGTTGAAAAGTTACAGTGTTACCTACAACACCAGTCACAGTAACTAATTCGTCCTTTTCGAATTCCGAAACACTTGATATGGCCGCATTTGTTATAGGGTCTGTACCAGCTACTACTAATTTATCTCCTATTTTCCAACCCCTTGGATTTGATGTAAATACGAATTGGGTATCTCCAGATGATGGGTGCAATTGAAGGGTCAACCAACTTGTTTTACTGACGCCATGCATCGATGTTGTTCCCATGAGTACCGCTCCAGGTGCATACCTTTCTGGATCAACAGAATTACCTGTCCCTCCTCTTTCTGCAAAAACCAGTTTAGCTGTCACATTGGAGGCAATGTTATTTGAGCTCGTTCCTATCTCAAGTACTCCTGTCTTAGCACTAAATAGATATTCCGTTCTCAATTCTGTGGTAACATCAGTCGCAAATTGAAGTTTTCCGCCATCATCTATTCTTACCGATTTAAAAGCTTCGGTGACCTTACCGTCAACTGTGACCGTTATTCCATTAGGAATCAATACACGATCATCATCTTTGGGTATGGCACCACCCCATGTGGTTGTTGAGCTCCAGTCTCCTGACGACTGCGCTGTTATCGTCTCTTCACCAGCTACTTTTAAAGGTGACTGGGCAATAACACGTTGAAAGCAAAGGCCAAAAACTACCAATGCAAAACTTAAACTTCTACTAATCATTATTCGTTGTTCTACTGTTAAATAACTATACAACCTATAGTGGTTTTACCCTACCTGCTCTCCTTTCTTATATTCAGATCACAGCAGAAAACTGTTTCTAGAACAGGTTATACGGTAAAACAATACTATGTAAACACATTACCCAAACAACGTTTAAATCTGAAAACTAAGTAAAGTCGTGATAAAATACTTAGCAAAATAGCCTTTAGTCATTATTGCTAACTCGGCATCTTTTAAATCGTATCACTTCCACGGATCATCCTTGAACTCATCGTCGAGATCGTCTTTTTTCTTTAGCTGCAGACCACCCGATTCCTCTTTCTTTTCTTCAATGCCGTAAAACTTCATAAACGACTCTTTATTGTACGAATCGATGTCCCATTCGTTTACGATCTTACCGTCTTTATAGGCAATGATTCTAGGGAAGCCCTTACCTTCCAACAGACGATTAAACCTCGTGTAGTCTTCCGTTCGATAATATCGATGTGAACACCCACCGGCCTGATTAAAGAAGTACTGTTGTTCAAATTCCTTTCCAAAATTCACCAGATGGATGGTCGGCAGACTTGCATATTGACTGATTTCACACATCTCTTTATAGGACTCCTGGCAGTGACCACACGTCATGGAAAACATGCATACCAGGTGATTACCACTACCTACATCCAACACTTTACCATCTGAAAATTTGCCCAACGCAACCAGGTTACCGGTCGTAAAATCTAGCTGAGTTGGAGTCTGCACCGGAGTTTGGGAATTCGTAGGCGTCTCATCTTTTCCCTTATCCTCCAAATCTACTTCGTTGCCATCCTCAGTCTCAAATTCGACATAGTCTCCGCCTACCTCACTATCGTCTATCCACATGGAATCAATGCTTACTGTTTTTGTTGAGTCTTGAGCCACGACGTTGGTGATCTCCGGCACTGGCTCATACTTCTTAATTCCAAAGGAAAGCGTAAGCAAGGTAACGAGCCCCAGCATGAATGGCCCTACCCATTGGCCAATCGTATGTTCCGTTTTATATTTCAACCAAACGTAAACCCCGACTGCCATCGCAATAATATTCTTGATGATGCTCTCCAGATTGTTCATTGGTAATACATCACCAAAACATCCACAGTTGCCTTCAATAAAACCCTTATCACTCGTTAACCCTTCGTAGAACAGGTGTACCGTAAAAATCAAAAGCATGAGCAGAATCCCTGTCAGTGTCACTTTTTTCACCCATTTGTTCTGGAGAATGGCCACACCCAATACAAGCTCTGCACTGATAAGTATACGGCTCAGCCATTGGGTATAATAGAGTCCGGAAGGGTTGTTATAGTATTCTGATCCGAGAAATAGCTCGGCTACCATACCATCGAAAAACGCGAGAGATATTAGTTTACTCACGCCTGAAAACAGGAACATCACTGCTAGGAAGATTCTTCCTGCGTTAACCAGATTTTTTGTCATAGCTCAATCGCTTAGGTATGCGAATCTAATAACAAAAAGTGTTCCTGAAAGTTTGCACGTCTTAGTGCACTAAAATCATTGGCTTGGTCTGCTGCAGACTTCCGTTTTGATATCGATAGTAATACGTACCCGGTGCAAGTGTTCCGGCATTGAACACCACTTCGTGTTCGCCAGCTGGCACTTCAGAATCCACAAGAGTTTCAATCAGTTGCGCGTTGGTGTTAAACACCTGCAACACAATGTGTCCTCCATCCGATTCATACCGTATAGTGGTCTGAACACGGAATGGGTTCGGGTAATTCATCACATACGCGTCTCCAGCTTGTCGGAGTTTAGCGCGCTCAATAGAACTCGTGTTACACGAATCCTTTAACACGGGTAATTGCTGGTGTGTTTTCTGCATAACCGTATCCACCTCCGTATCTTCAAGACAGAACCAGTCTTTTAGTACACTGGCATACACCGAGCGGAAATCGTACTGCATCGGCAGGTTGTCGTTTACGGCAACATTATCTGCGATAGTTGGGTTATCTCCCAGTATTCCTGGTTTCACATTTGCTCCGAACAAGAACATTGGAGCAGCAGCACCGTGATCAGTTCCAAGACTGAAATTCGATTTGATACGACGACCAAACTCGGAATACGTCATACCCAACACTCGATCTTGAAGACCAAGCTGCTCTACATCGTCCTGGAAAGCATCAATGGCCTCACTCACCTGGCTCAATAGGTTAGCGTGCACACCAGTTTCGTTTCCTCCGGTAGCACTTACCTGATTGGCATGCGTATCAAAACCATTGATACTCACCACGTAAATCCGCGTTTTCAATCCACCAGAAATCAAACGGGCAACGATCTTGAGTTGATCCGCAAGTCTGTTTTCGCCTTCTGTAGGGTACTTCGAGCTTTTGTTATTTCCTTTCTCTCCGGCTGTTTTTACAGCCTGACCATATTCATTGCTTTGCTCCGCAACCTTGCGTACATAATCCAACTCCTTACCCGCCCGGTTGTTCGGCGAAGGTGTGTAATTACCAGTGATCAGCTTATAATAAGCATCCGGATCACTAATGGCCATACCCATATTTACGCTCACGCCCTGGCAAACGGTAGATACCACCGAACCAATCTGCAGCGCTAATGGATCAGGCATGTCGGTATTCGGGAAGCCTTCAGGGTAATTCGGGAATTCATGCCCCAGGTACCGGCCTACCCAACCTGAATGCCAATACTCCTTCGTATCGGAGGCCGAGTGCCAAATGTCTGTACTTCTAAAGTGTGAGAAGTTGGGATTGGGATATCCTACACTTTGAATCACACTTAACTTTTCATCATTAAACAAGCTCCGCATTCCTGTCATAGACGGGTGGAATCCTGTACCATCCTGGCCATCAAGAACCAACACCTTTGCCAACGGTATCATTACGTTGGATCGTGCCTTGCTTAAATTTGTGTATTGATCGGTTGGAATAACGGTATTCAATCCGTCGTTACCACCATTCATTTGAATCAATACCAACACGTGGTCGGTATTCACAAATGCTTTACTTAAAATATTGTTCGTTTCAGGACTTCCAAGTGCTGTAATGGGTAAACCATTCATCACTACCGGTAATGCCGCAAATGGAGCTGATCGTTTTAAAAATTCTCTTCTTTTCATTGTACTTCTCTTTAATTTACGACAATTGGAACTCGGCTAAATTCATAACATATTTCATCAGGGTGACCAGACGCAGATTAACAATGTTCTTCAACGTATCATTACCCGGATCTGCCTTATAATCATCCCATGCCTTCGTCCAGTACGAAGCACTCAATCCAGAGGTCAGGAAGGACTCCATGTGATCTTTTTGGTCTGTGCTCACATCCAGCGTGTACATATAATCGATTAGATCTTGCACCAACGCTTTCGCATCGCCTGGTTTATCAAACATCTCAGCTACCTGAATGGCGTCAACAACCAAACGTTCTGCACCTCTGCGCACACCAACCGCGATCATTACATCACTGATTTGATTTCGTTTTGGCAAGGTGTCTGAGTTTATCCAAATCTCATGAAACTGGGGTGCCTGATAGTATGCCTGCCATCCCGCAACACTTGGTGGATCTCCAACAGCCTGCTGTTGCTGAGAACAGATCTGGTGAACAAGCAACCAGAAGTAGTACTGATCTGCCACCTTTGAAGAATCTGGGAATTCCACATCAAGTTTGCGCATTAGACCAACGAAGAAATCCGTTGGACTTTTCACCATACAACCTCTGTTCACCGCGTCAAAGAAGTGCTCACTCTTGAACAGCTCCTCCAATACAGGCTTAATCTGATAATTATTATTTCTAAATGTATCTGCCAATGGAGTAATTACATTGGTTTCGGCGGTTGCATCTATTTCGTAATAAATGAACCACATGTACAAACGTCTACAGATAAACTTCGCTACTTCTTCCTCATCGAAGATCATGTCGATTAATTCATCGAGTTCATTCTCACCTGCAGCACCAGACTGTCCTTTAATCACTTTGTTGCCAAAGAATGCCGAGAATGTTTTGTCTGAAGCATCGTGTAAGTTCGGATTGAAATACGACACCCCTGTGGTTCGATTAATACGCCAACCGGTAAGAATTTTGGCCGCTTGCTGCACATCACCTTCGGTATACTGCGAATCTGCGCCTTTTCCTAACGTAAATAGCTCCTGAAGCTCCCGTGCATAGTTCTCATCGGGTGCATTTTTGGTATTTACATAACCGTTTAAGTAAACCAACATGGCCGAGTCAATGGTAATAGCGCGTACCAAAGATTTAAAATCGCCCAGGCTATTTTCCCGAAGCAATTGCTGGTATCGATACCCAAATATTGGGTCGCGGTATACCTGCATTTCAGTTGCGAAATGATTGTGCCAGAAAAGTGTGATCTTTTCAAGAATACTTCGATCCTGATGAATCATTTCTCCTACCCACCAGGCACGTAACGAATTCATTCGAGCATTATTTAATGCTCCATTCGTAGGACCATTCACCCACGTATCGCCTAACGCAATGTCGGGATCCGTAATCCGAGCATTGTTGTAGTTGTTTACAGGTGGTGACGGGTTGGTGCTTGAAGGACTTAATAATTCATCTACTGCATCAGACATTGTTTTATTCTTGAAATAATCGACGTCTTTTTTGGTCGCTCCAAACATGGTTCGACGCAATAAATGGGTAACTTCTTTTTCAGTCCACGCACCAGAATACGGTGTAACACCTGATTGTGTGCGTGCTGTTTTCTGGACCGATGTAATCATAGGCTTGAACGTATTTTTTCTATGAGGAATTTCTTCGCCCTACAAGATAGCAAACTTCAATGAATTTGAAGGTTTTACTTATGTACAAACGGATGTGCTAACCTCTTCATCAGGTTAGTCTATAAACAGAAAAAGGGGCTGCGCCCCTTAATGTCATTTTATTGTCAGATCGACTATTTGCCGAAAAGTTTTCCGAGTAAGCCGCCCATTCCGGCGTTTCCACCTCCTGAGTTACCGCCAGATAATCCGCCAACGATGCTCAGAACGTCGCCTAAATCCAGTCCGGTGCCTTTGTCTGAAGTATCAGCCATACCTCCTAACAAACCTGCAATACCACCAAGATCAAAGCCGTTACCCTGGCTTCTTTTCTCCTTGCCCAGGTAACCCATAATTAAGGGGGCAATGGTTGTTAGTAGGGAGCCAATTTGACCTGTATTCAATCCGGTTTTTTGGCTTAGGCTATTTTCCACATTACTACGGTTATCGCCTAAGACGTGGCCAACAATTCCGTTACCACCACGATCGTCATCGCCTCCTAGGAATCCACTTACATCGTCAAGAATGCTTCCATCATGATCTCTGTCCAGTGCTCCAAGTAATCCGGATGCACCTGATTCGTTGGATGCATTGTTTGACATAGCCCCTAATAGAGTTGGTACAATTCCTTCCAAAGCGGATGAAGTTTGTTGCGTATCAGCACCAATTTTACCCGCCATTGCTTCCAGGCCACTCTGACCCAGTTGCGACATTATAACTTTAGTTAAATCCATTTGACTTCACGAATAAACCAAAACTACGGTATTCTTCGCTTACTTCCTACGCTTCGCCGGCAGGCCCAAAATTCATTGGAAAGTTTGGCACCTGTTCGTGTGCTTCAATCTCTCCAAAGTTCTCTTCGTATTTTCTTAGATTATCGCCTAAAGCAAACATCAAGCGCTTTGCATGTTGAGGTGATAAGATAATACGTTCTTTAACGCGCGCCTTAGGTAAGCCTGGCATCATACGAATAAAGTCGATGATGAATTCGGAGTTGGAGTGGGATATAATAGCCAGGTTGGCATAGGTTCCATCAGCCACTTCTTCACTAAGTTCTATATCGATTTGATTTTGTTGATTCTTCTCTTCCATAATTGATAAATAACAATTCTTTAAAACAAAAATGCCCCAATTAAGGGGCATTATCTATAACAGTTGTGTTTTTATTTAGTTTGTGGCTCCAACTTCACCAACGGTTTGCGACTCTTCTTCTTTCGAACTCATCAACAAATCGTATTCTTCTTGTGAACCAACAATGATGTCTTCGTAATCACGGATACCTGTTCCTGCAGGAATTGCATGACCTACGATTACGTTTTCTTTCAAACCAGTCAAGTAATCAACCTTACCAGCGATAGCTGCTTCGTTCAACACCTTCGTTGTCTCCTGGAATGATGCCGCTGACATGAAGCTCTGTGTACCTAACGAAGCTTTAGTGATACCCATTAACAATGGTTCAGATGTAGCTGGAACTGCATCACGGATCTCAACAGGTTTTAAGTCCTTACGTTTCAATACAGAGTTCACGTCTCTCAGCTTTCTTAAGCTTACGATCTGACCTGGTTTCAACTCATTCGAATCACCCGCTTCCGTAACTACTTTCTTGTCGTAAATCCAGTTGTTCTGCTCTTTAAAGTCGTGTTTACCAACACCTTCTCCTTCTAAGAACTTCGTATCTCCCGGATCGACAATAGTTACTTTTTGCATCATCTGACGTACAATGGTCTCGATGTGCTTGTCGTTGATCTTTACACCTTGCAGACGATATACTTCCTGAATACCATTTACGATGTACTTGTGCACTGCACTTGGTCCTTCAATGGCAAGAATATCTTTCGGTGTAATCGAACCATCCGATAACGGTGTACCCGCCTTAACAAAGTCATTGTCCTGAACAAGAATGTGTTTCGAAAGCGATACAAGATACTTCTTCTTAACACCTTCTTTCGATTCAATAATGATCTCACGGTTACCACGTTTGATACCACCGTAACTAACCACACCGTCAATCTCAGATACAACCGCAGGGTTTGACGGGTTACGCGCTTCAAAGAGCTCTGTTACCCTTGGCAGACCACCCGTGATATCACCTGTTTTACCAAGTACACGTGGAATCTTAGCAATAATCTGACCCGACTTAATCTTCGCCTTGTCTTCTACCGAGATGTGTGCACCTACCGGAAGGTTAAATTCACGTAGGGTTTCACCTTTCTTATCTTGAAGCAATACAGCTGGAATTAGTTTCTTGTCTCTGTTTTCAACAAGTACTTTTTCTTTAAATCCTGTTTGCTCGTCAATCTCATCTTTGTATGTAATACCGTCGATGATATCCTTAAACTCGATCTTACCTTCGCTGTCTGATACAATAACCGCGTTGTATGGATCCCAGCTACAGATCACATCGCCTTTCTTCACTTTCTGACCGTCTTTAACAACCAGAATAGATCCGTAAGGAATGTTTAATGTATTCAGGATTTCTTTCGACTTGGCATCAATTACCTTGATTTCACCAGAACGTCCAACGACTACTTCTTCTTTCTCTCCGTCTTCAGAAACACGGCTTACCGTTTTGATTTCGTCAAACTCAAGAACACCATTGAACTTCACCGACATTTCTGACTCAGAAGCGATGTTCGATGCCGTACCACCCACGTGGAATGTTCGAAGTGTAAGCTGTGTACCCGGCTCACCAATAGACTGTGCTGCAATTACACCGACTGCCTCACCGCGTTGCGCCATTCGGCCCGTTGCAAGACTTCGTCCGTAACATTTCGCACAAACACCCTGACGCGTTTCACACGTCATTACCGAACGAATCTCAATAGACTCGATACCAGCATCTTCGATGTTTTTAGCAATCTCTTCCGTGATCTCCTCACCCGCTTCTACGATTACCTCACCCGACTTCGGATCTTCTACATCGTATAGGCTAGTTCGGCCAAGGATTCTCTCGTAAAGGCTTTCAACGATTTCTTCGTTCTCCTTTAAGGCTGTAATTTCAATACCACGTAACGTTTCACAATCAATCTCGTTGATAACAACGTCTTGTGCCACATCGTGCAGACGACGTGTTAAGTAACCCGCATCAGCCGTTTTCAATGCCGTATCGGCAAGACCCTTACGCGCACCGTGTGTAGAAATAAAGTACTCAAGGATAGACAGCCCCTGACGGAAGTTCGAAAGAATCGGGTTCTCGATAATCTCTCCCGTACCACCATGACCTGTTTTCTTTTGCGGCTTGGCCATCAGACCACGCATACCACCTAGCTGACGAATCTGCTCCTTAGAACCCCTCGCACCAGAATCCAACATCATATAAATTGGGTTGAATCCTTGATCGTCTGAAGTAAGCTTTTGAAGCAACGCATCAGATACACGAGAGTTCACACGTGTCCAGATATCAATAATCTGGTTATAACGCTCGTTGTTGGTAATGAAACCGTTGTTATAGTTTTCCCAGATTTCGTCTACCTCTTCTTTGGCAGATTCGATCAACTTCTCTTTTGTATCAGGTAATACAACGTCGCTGATGTTGAACGAAAGTCCTCCTTTGAATGAGTATTGGAAACCTAAATCTTTAATGTTATCCAGGAATTCAGCAGTCTTTGCAATACCTACTTCTTTCACCATATCACCAATAATGGTACGTAGTGATTTTTTCGTAAGCAACGCATTGATGAATCCCATTTCTTGCGGAACAAATCGGTTAAAGATTACTCGACCTACAGTCGTGTCAATCATCTTTTCAACCAATTCTCCGTTTTCTTTAATCGTAGCTAAAATCTTGATTTCAGCGTGAAGTGCCGCTCTACCTTCGTTGTGTGCAATCGTCAACTCCTCTTCCGAGTAGAACGTTAAACCTTCACCTACAACGGGTTTATCCTTTGTGCTCTTACGCGCTTTTGTCAAGTAGTACAGACCCAACACCATGTCCTGTGATGGTACCGCAATTGGAGCACCGTTTGCAGGGTTTAGAATGTTATGTGGGGCCAACATCAGGATTTGCGCTTCTAGTACAGCTGCATTTCCTAATGGTACGTGTACCGCCATCTGGTC
>DIYD01000363.1 GCA_002428905.1 Bacteroidetes bacterium UBA6063
AGAACCAACGGTTCAAATCGGTATCATTACCGCTTTGGCAATGAGCTTAATGCCAACATGGTACTCTTCTACCGCTGGAAATGGAAACAGTTCAGGTTAATGCCTCAGGCAGGAGCAGCCCTTCTGGCCCGAGCGGTTGACATAGAAGATGTACAACGCGATATCGCCAATACGTTGAGTGGAGTAAACCTCTTTTCTGGCGTAATCGGTTTATCTATCTATACGGAGCGAATAGGCCTCAGATGTTTCCAATCCGTGCCACTACAGCATCATATTTCGAACGGATACACCTCACCTAAACTCCTTACTAACCTGCAATTGTTATACTTAATACCTTCAAAAAATACATCAAAATGAACAAGTCAACATATATATTAATCGCTTTATTATCTATATCAACCATCACTTTTCACTCGTGTAAAGAAGATAAAGAACCAATCGTAGACCCACCTGCACCAACGGTACAGTTCGACTTTACTTCTCCGGAAGACAATAAAATGTACAGCAAAGGAGATACGGTTTTCATCGATGGTATGATGACGTTTGAAAACGGTTTGCATGGCTACGAATTATCGATTATTAACAAATCGCATAACGACACCATGGTATTTAACAAACATGAGCACAGTCATGGTAACTCCGTTCATGTGCATGAGTACTGGGTAAATTCAGTTACTCATCACAGCGATATGGAACTAATGATTGAAGCGCATAAGGATCACTCTGGCGATACCAAGGAAACAAAGACCATTAAGTTTCACTGTCACCCAATGTAATTCAACGAGCGAATAAACAAAAAACCCCGGGCCAGGGCTCGGGGTTTTTGCTCAAGAAAAAAACTGGCTCTAGTTCCTTACGAACTTGACAATTTTCACGCTACCGTCCTGCGCCTGCAAGTGCGCAAAATAGTAACCCGTAGGTAGTGTAGATATATCTAGATCTTTTGTTTCAACAAGGTCGGAGGTTAATACCTTATGCCCTGATGCATTGAATACATTCACTGAAGTAAGTGGCTTGTCTGCCGTAAAGGCAACCCGGGTGTCTGAAGGTGAAGGATACACCTTTGCAGTCCAGTTGTTCTCAGGCGCGGTTAACTCATTCACTGAAGATGTGTTACCGTTGTCGTTCACCAAAGAAGCCTGCTTCATTGGCATCATCAAACTACGCTTCACTTTAGGGTTAATGATGATGTATTTCACTTGTGTTATTAAACATCCAGTAACGGTATCTTTTGCCGTTAACGTCACTTTGTATTTACCTGGCTTCGCATATTTGTGTCTAACCGTTTGACCTCTTTTTGCGTTTCCATCTCCGAAGCTCCATCCGTAAACAACGTTCTTACTGTTGCTACGAGCTCTGAAGGCAACCACATTGCTGTCTACCCGGTATCCGAAGTTTGCTCTTAAGTTACACGGCTTTGAAATCACCACTTTCTTACAAATACAAACCTTACACTTCGTGCGTGGATTGAAGATGATCAGACATACTTCATATGTACCTGGCTTTTTGTACCGGTGCTTAGCCGTTTGACCGTGCTCGGAAGTTCCGTCTCCCCACGACCAGAAATACAATACGCCTTTTTCGTTTGCCGATCCCGATACTTTAATTCCTTTTCCATTAATAGCATAGCGGAAATCACCTTTTAGTTTACAGTCGTTGTCAGGCTTAATGGTGATTTTCTTACACGCTTTTGCAACGCATCGGTATGCGACCTTACCGCCAGTAGTTGTCTTTCCTGTATACGCGGTTACACATACTTCATACGTTCCTGGCTTTTTGTAGGTATGGCTAACTTTTTGCCCGGTACCTCTGTTTCCATCTCCAAAGTTCCAAACGTATCGTGCTGAGGTGTCTGTAGAACGTGCTGCGAAGTGGAACGTATTCCCCCTGTTTGTGCTGGCGAATTCAACCTTTAGGTTACATGGTTTTTTAACAACGATGTCACGACACTTACGTGCAGTACAACCCGTTACCGTGTCTTTTACAAGTAAACAAACGGTGTACTTTCCGTAACTGGAATACGTGTGTTTTGCTGATTTTCCTCGCACGGCTGTAGAGTCTCCGAAAGTCCAACCATAAACTGCATTTCTGCTGTTCGACTTGGCTTCAACTTTGATCGATTTTCCATCTTGCGCCAGTTCAAATCCGATTTCCAGATTGCACCAGTCCTTAACGGTAACCTTCTCACATGAACGCGCAATACAACCTGTAACGGTGTCTTTCGCGATTACACACACATAGTAGGTTCCACCTTTCTTAAACGTATGTTTTACGGCCTGGCCTCTAGCTCTGTTTCCATCGCCAAACACCCAGCTGTACACTGCATTTCTGCTGTTGGACTTCGCTTCTAACTTAACTGATAAATCGTCTGTTCTTGAAGCGAACTCCGTTTTGAGAGTACAATCTAGAATAGTCACGCGCTTACAGACCGTAGTAGAACACTTGGTGCGTGTACCTGAAACATTGATGTAGGCGTATGCCGTAAGGCAAACCTTATATGTTCCGGCTGAATCATACTTCTGAACAGCGTTCTTTCCCCACGCCGTTTTGCCGTTGCCAAAATCCCATTTGATGGATACAACGTTAGACGATGTCTTCGATTCGAATTTTACGGTTTTTGTGTTGTTGTCCACTGCAAAATCGAAATCTGCCTTTGCACAATTCGTTTGTGCCTGCGCACCTGCTAAACCAATTCCAGTTAGGGTGAATAAAAGAAGCAAGGTTTTACCTAGTAATGCCTTCTTCCAGTTGTTAAATTTCTTCATAAAGTATTTTTATCTTTTGTATTATGCCTTTGTACAGATTTAGTCTTAGACCGTTTTAATCGGTTGCATAGCATCTAAAATATATTTCTTATGGTACTGATTATCAGCAACTTATTTTTGTTTACATTGACTTAATTACCGTGTGTAGCGATTTGTAATGTATCTTTAAACACTGTTATGGGCGATCATCATCACGACCATTCGGGCAAGAACCTGCGCATTGCTTTTCTGCTCAATCTTGGTTTTACCATTCTGGAATTTATTGGAGGTGTTTTTGTGAACAGTATCGCTATAATCTCGGATGCTGTACACGACCTTGGAGACAGCTTCGCATTGGGGTTCGCCTGGTATCTGGATAAGAAATCGAAACAAAAACCCGATGGCAAGTACTCCTTCGGATACGCTCGTTTCTCTTTGCTGGGTGCTGCCATCAATGGCATTATCCTCATTGCCAGCTCGGTATTTGTCATTTACGAAGCCGTTCAGCGTTTGATGACACCTGAGCATTCAAATGCCAAAGGAATGATTGCATTTGCCCTTGTAGGCATTGCTGTTAATGGTTATGCAGCCTGGAAGCTCAGCGGTGGAAAGACCATGAACGAAAAAGTGGTCTCCTGGCATTTATTGGAGGATGTATTAGGTTGGGTGGCCATTTTAATTGTGGCAATTGTTTTACTCTTTAAAGATGTTCCCTATTTAGACCCCGCCTTGTCGCTTGTGATCACGCTGTACATTTTATACAATGTAATCAAGCGTTTAAGAGAAACAACTTTGATTTTTTTGCAAGGTGTTCCGAAGGACGTGAACCAGCGGGAAATTGAAGATCGTTTGGTGGCCTTGTACCATGTAGAAAGCGTTCACCATACCCATATATGGTCGCTGGAGGGAGAAAATCATGTTTTCTCAACCCATGTTAAATTGTGCAATATTGAGTCGCTCGACCAACTCAAATCTGTTAAAGAAGAACTGAAAGACGTTTTGTCTGTATACCCGTTTAGCAATTGTACCATCGAAACAGAGTTGGATGGTGAAACGTGTAGTATGGAAGCGCAACACGACAATGAATAAGTGCAATAAAGCCGCATATATGCGGGATTTATACACCAATAGTTGTTTATTAGCAGAGTGAAATAACCCAAATCTTATGCTGCGAAGCTACTGTCTTAGAACACTACTCTGTTTATTCCTCATCTATGGTTTGAATCAATGCTGTGCCCAAACCTCTTTTGAAGAGCACTATGATTCTTACATAAAACACTTAGATTCAGATGGTTCAGATTCGTCCACAGCACTATTGCTCGATGCTGCCATCGGTGCTATTGACTCTCTACAGGCCGATGTTCGATACGGCGACCTGTACTATAAAAAAGGCCAAATGGCATATCAACAAGACGATATTGATGCCGCCCTTGACCTATTTTTTGAAGCTTCCAGGCATTACGAGCTCGTAGGAGATACATGTAAAAACAGAAAAGCACTTTACAACATTGGGGCCGTTTTGTCTACGATGGGCCAGGCATATGCTGCGCTATCCTATTACCAAAAATCAGCTCAGCACATCGACTGCGAAGAAGACAAAGACGCCCTGTTATTGTATCATTTCAATCTGGGTTTTTTATTCAAAGATCTGGAACTCTATGACGACGCGATGCGGCATTTTACCTGGGTAATTGAGCACGCCACAGAAACACAGCGCGGAAAGTATTTTAGCACAGTGGCAGACCAGATCACAAACTGGCATAAACATCATGAGGGGAAAACAGATGAAGCCATTGCAGGGCAAAAACGCATTTTGGATAATCTGGATTTGGAATTCAATGTTGAGGATATCTACAACTACGGTTATGGGGAGCTGGGGAGCTACTACCTCAAATTATCGGAGTTCGATTCTGCCAGACGTTATTATGCCTTAGCGGCTGAAATCAGTGACGAACTGCAGTATCCGGAGTACCAGCTTCACGATCTGTTCAACCAATCAGACCTGTTTCAAAAGCAAGGAGAACTGCGGAAAGCCCGATTTTTTGCGGATTCTGCGTTAACCTTCGCTAAGCAGAACTTCTACCCTCCCTGGGAAATGGATGCAATGAAACGCCTGATTGAGATAAACGAACAAGAAGGCAACTGGGAAGAGGCGTACCAACATCGTACACGATTAATGAATGTTAAAGATTCGTTGCAGACCGAACAAACCAAATTCTCGTACCTGATCAAAGAGCTGGAACAAGAGCTCAGTACCAACCTGAGTCTAGGGAAAAGCTATACGCTTGCTAAAAAAGAAGTAACCCAACGCACACAAGCGTTAATGCTACTAGGGGTATTACTTCTTGTGTTTTCTATTCTCTTGTTGGTGATCATCGGGCAGCACAGAAGGCTGCGCGTACTAAACGAACAATTAAAGGCCATCAACCTAAACAAGGATAAGATTATTGCAACCTTATCGCACGATGTTCGAACTCCTCTGGTTGGTGTTGAAGGGATTATGGAATTGCTGCGCCAGGATATAATTAGTGCAGAGGAAAAGGCTGAGGCACTAAGCAAACTGGAGAACCAATTAGACCGCCTAAAACTGAATATCGACTCGCTAGTCTCATGGTCTTTGCACCAGTTAAAGTTCAATAAAACAACCCTTAAGTCGCTGCGTGTTGCCGACTTGTTTGATAACGTTACGGGCTATGCCAACGATTTTGCTGCAAAAAACGGCGTTCGCCTGATTTCTGATCTGGCCGATGAAAACGTAAAGGTATATGCCGATCAAGACCATCTGAATGTGATTATACGTAACCTGGTAAGTAATGCCATTAAATTTTCGCAATCGGGTTCGGATGTAATACTATTGAGTCAATCAACACCGAATGGGACGGAAATCAAGGTATCTGATTTTGGTTCAGGTATGACCAAAGAACAGGTAGAGCGTTTGTTTCGATCGGATGCTCAAACCGATGCCAAAAGGCACGATGGCTTTGGCCTAGGTTTACGATTGGTAAAGGAATACGTAGAACTCAATCAGGGGCAGATATCAGTGGACTCCACTCTGGGTGAAGGCACCACATTCACCCTTCTCTTCAAAACGCAGGCATAAAAAAACCCTCTCCCACCATTGGCGGAAGAGGGTTGACTAAATAAGAATATTTTATTTTGCTACGGTAACACGCTGCATTGCAGAGTAGTTGCCGTTGATTACCTGAACCATGTAAACACCTGCTGCCACATCAGAGATATTAACATTGTACGTACCGCTCGCGTCAGTATCTACAGTCTTAATAACCTTACCTGTTGCATCCATGATTACGATATTCAAGTTGCTCGCTGGATCATTAACTGTTACGTTAAATACGCCTGCGTTTGGATTCGGATAAACGTTGAAGATATCCTGAGCATCTAGGTCGTTCAATCCTACAAGGTCAACCTTAACCGTTGTACATTTCTCACTGATACAACCCGCATTATTGATGATCGCAAGACAAACTTCGAATGAATCAACGTCTACTTTGTATCGGTACGTTGGAGTAATGTCGTTAGAACGTCCACCATCACCGAATCTCCAGTTGTAACCAAATGTTTGCTCGTTAGTCTCAGGAGTAACGGTTAATTCTCTACCGTTTGTTGAAGCAGTAAAGTCTGCATTAGCCTTCGCATTTACAGTTACCGTCTTGGCAATAGAGTCTGAACATCCACCTGGTACTAACGCAAGTAACGTAACCTGGTAGTTCTCCGTAACGGTTGGGTCTGGAAGGGTGTACATGTGACGTGGAGATGTCAACTGAGACGTTCCTCCATCAGCAAATCTCCATACGTAGTCAAGGTTACCCGCTGCTACTTCAGATTTGTTTGTGAATACTACTTCCTCGCCATCACAAACGTCGTTCGCGATAAAGTCAGCCTTAGCCTGTAACTTAACTACGAATTCTTTTGTGATTTCATCTGAACAGAAGTTGTCAGAAGATACTTTCAATGTTACCGTCTTAACACCTACGCTAGCGAATTTATGCTTGTCGTTTTCTCTTGTAGAAACGCGCTCATCGTCGAAGTTCCACTCAAAGATTGAAGTTACCGTACCAGGATCTGGTAAAGAACCCGTTCTTGTAAACTCAATTTCAGATTCGCTACAAGGGTCTGTAAAGTCGAAGTCTGCTTTTGGAGACTCGTTCAATGTGAACGTTCTGGTTGTCTCATCCGTACAACCGAATTCAGAGATCGCTATCAACTTAACGGTGTGATCACCTGGCATATCAAATGCGTGAGATGGGTTCGATAAGTTACTTACTGAACCATCTGCAAAATCCCATGCATAACCTGTACTACCAAGAGCAATTGTTGAAGCGTTGTTGAACTGAACATCTTCTAAGTTACACTTACCATCTACAGAGAAATCTGCAACTGGTGTAGCGAATTGGTTTGCGTTCTTCGTGATTGCAGACACACACCCGTTTAATGAAGCGCTTAAGCTCACTCTGTATCCTCCTGGATTAGCATATGTATGCTTAGGATCTTTCATTGTAGTAGTAGCACTACCATCACCAAAGTTCCAGATGTAATCGATGTTACCTGTAACACCTGCTGGCAACGTTGTTGTATTTGTAAATTCGATATCGATGCCTTCACACGCATTTTTAATCGCGAAGTCTGTCGAAGGTACTGGAGAGATGTTAATCGTTTTCGAGATATCGTAAGTAAACTTAGGATAATCGAAGTTCCAGGCCGTAACTTTTACTGTATATGCACCGTACGTTGAGAATCTGTGAATTGGGTCAGAGATGGTAGACGTGTTGTCAGCACCAGAAGCTGGATCGCCGAAATCCCATACGTACTCTGTAACACCCGTTCCTTGAGTTGTGTTGTTTTCAAAAGCAACAACTTCACCATCACAACCGTCTTCAGCTGAGAAATCAACTACTGGTGTGTGAGGAACGTATACCCAACGACCAAATGTAGAGTCGCATCCTGTTCCATTGTCTGTTACTGTAAATCCTACGAATACCATAGAGTCAGCCATTGCCGGATCTGGGTCGTAAGACAATACACCATTAACACCAGAAGAAGGAGGAGTTTTCAATTGCGCACCTGTAGTAACAGTACCATTGTTTGTTACAGCAAATGCGGTTAAGCTCCAGTCGCCTGTTGGGTAATTTGCGTTGTCGAAGCGTGTTGGGTTGTCCACGTTGTATTCAACAACCTGGCCAGGAACGGTAACGTCTGGCTTAACCATAGAACCATCTTCCCAGTAACCGTTAAACGTAGGACCTTGAGACAACTTGAAGCTATGTGGAGCTGGCGTGATCTCAATTGTGTGTGATAACGTATTGTTTGCATCATTATCGTCACATACAAGACCCACTTCTAACGTCATGTTACCATTACCATTGAATACAGGAACAGACTTAAACGTATACGTCTTGGTTGCACCAGACTTAATGGTATCGATCTTTTCAACAACCGGTGTTCCGCCGTCGATAGAATAATATACTTCACGGCCTAACAACTCTTCTGCTACACCATTGGTAACGTCGAATTTAACTTCCTCTGAGTAACCAGAACACTCTTTTGTACCAGTAAATACCAGATTTCCTACAGAATGATCTACGTGGAATTCTGCGATACCTAAATCAGGGCCACAAGCTGTTCTTGCATTACCAAATATGTCGTGTGTAGAATAACCCGGTAAACCATGGTTCGCTATGTTCGGGTTTGAAGGGATATAAGTGGTTTTTCCAAATCTTGGATCCACATCTATGTTTGTTGTTGTTGAGAGGGCAGCGTTGAATGCCGCTAACGATGTCACATTACGTGAACCGTGATACACTGTTCTGGTTGTATTGATAAAGAAATCATTGTTTTCGCACTCGATATAATCTGCGTACATATTACCACCGAATACCGTATAAAGCGTACCCTCAGTACCTTGTATTTCAATAATATTATTTACAATAACCGCGTCATTGGTTGGGGTATTCCAGCTTTGGATATAAATACCTGCATTTGTACCTGTACCACCTTGATCAATTACGATCGTATTGTGTGATAGTTCTACATCATTTGGCAAGTTCCAGGCATTGTAGTAACCATATAGACTGTTATTGGATGAGTTGGCAACAATTAAGTTGTTTCGCACAACACCTCCACTGGAGTTATGGTATAAACCATACACTGTGCTCCATCTTCCTGTTGTAGAAATGTTGTGAATCGCGTTGCCATCGATAATATCTGTTCGGTTACCGGTACCAAAGATACCGTACATTGTTCCGTCTTCTGTTGTGTTATCATGGATTTCATTTTCCAATAGCACGCCATCATTACCTCCTGCTTTATAGATACCATAAATTGAAGAGCGCGTTAAAGCTTCCAAATCATGTACATCATTGCCTACAATCTCGTAAGGGTTTGTATTACCCGTACAACCCGTGCTGTAAATACCAAAAATGGTTCTCCAGTCTACACTGTTACTCAATTTGTAAACCTCATTATCGTTTACCTCGCACTGACCTGAAGCCGACGTAGAAATACCAGAAACGAAGATTCCACAAATTGTAGCGGCGTCATTTCTTGAATCGTGTACTTTATTGTCGGTTACAATTAGATCCTCTCCATACCATGCATATAAACCATAGTAGTAGAAGTTCGATACATCGTTGTTGATGTATTGGTTTGCAATACCTACACCTGAAGCACCACCGTAATATGCCACACCATAATAAGGTCCTGAACCGGAATTGTTTCCGTTAGACATGGTGTTTCCATCAATTACGTTGTACGATCCGTGTAAACCTGCAGAACGTGAGGTTGTAGAAGCACTGAAGTAAATGTAACCTGATCTGTTGCTCAGACCTACGTACTTCGTAATGGTCAAATCACAGTCTTCAATTGTGTTGTAATTCGCCTCACCACGAAGTTGGATACAACGCGCTGCGTCATCCGTGGTTTGATTCTCAACGGCTAAATCAGACAACGTATAGTACGATGCACTGTCAATTAAGATAACCGGCCCTTCTAAAGCGCTCCATACCTTTTCACCGTTACCATTAATTGTAATGGTGTTTGTTGCACTTGCACCTGAAGCCTTTGGTAGAACTACTTGCTGATTGTAAGGGCCAGAACTAGCTACTACATTTACGGTCACAGGACCAGATACTCCGTTTGCTTTTAACGAATCCGATAAATCTACAAACGATTGAAAGTTTGTTCCGCCAGTTGCGGTGGCAGAATCAATGGTATACGTACCATTTAGTTGCGCCATTGCCATGCTGCCTACGAACAGTAAACTAGCCGACAAAAGCATACCTCGCCAGAGGTCCGAAAGCCATTTCGTGTTGTAATGTTTGTCCATTTGTTTTTTTAAATGTTTAATAAATTATTATACCTACTATAGAGCAGCCACAATGCGGCTAAACTCTACATCAAATGTATTTGATGCCTAAATCTTTAAATCGCTAATTTTCAATACCCTTGCAGCAAGATTTTCTACGATTTTTCATGTATTCAATAAAAAATCACGCTTGCGTTATCACAACGTCATATTGCGTTGTTGGTGCAATGGTTGAACAATCAACGAGTACAGCAAGTCTGTGGTGGTAATGTGCAGCATAGTTCTGGCACGGGATACAGGTTTGGTCGGCCTGAACCCTTAAAAATGACCGCTCGTAGTGTCACTTCGCGGACATAATATTCTGACACTTTAATCTCTCTTAATCCAGAGAAATTGCAGTGCTGTATTTCATCTCTTCCAGCACAATATGGCTTACCACGGTTTTGATGTTTTCAATGCAGAGAATTTTCTCAGCAATGAATTCCTGGAACTCGTTTACGGAGCTCACACGGACCTTAACCATATAATCAAATTGACCAGACACCTGATACAATTCCGAAATCTGTGGCAGGCTTTTCAAGTGGTTTACCAATAGTTCCTGTGCCTGGATATGGTGTTCTTGAAGACTCATATTGATAAAAACGACTACGTTCTTTCCAATGATGTCTGAGTCTACAAGAGTCACGTATTTCTGTATAACCCCGTTGCGCTCAAGTTTTTTTATACGCTCATAGACGGGTGTTTGTGATAAAGCGATGCGCTCCCCTAAGGTACGCGCCGTTAGTTTAGCATCTTTCTGTAGATGATTCAGGATTTTTATGTCCGTCTCATCCAATGCGATTCGACCATTTTTCATTAATAGCTGTTATTTTAAGGGCTTTAAACTAAAAACAAAGTGGCCAACAGCTCATATACAATGATAACGAAAATCGCTCAGATCACCTTACCGGCTTGTGGAGTTTTTTTAACTGAAAAACACACAAATTGCCTTATTGTTAGCCTCTTAGGTCACGATCATGTCAAATAGCTCGGGGATACTATATAATGTGACGAACTATTTATTTCCACAAATCCATACCAAATCTCAATCCTGTTGGTTTCCCCAAATAGGCAAATTGTCCTAATTTTGTAACGTGAGGAAATTCAAAGAGGCCTGGATCATTGACGACAATTGGCTAGACACTTTTGGTATTAAACGCTTGATGAAATTTGTTGGATTTTCCAATCGAATTTTCACGTTCAGTGACGCTTATGAAGCCATCAATCAACTCACCCTGCTTGCAAATGACCAACGCGACGACTGTCCGGATGTCATCTTACTCGACATTAAAATGCCCGATTGGGATGGCTGGAAATTTCTGGATATGCTCAAAGAACTAAGTGTTTCGCAAGACATCAAGCTCTGTCTCATCTCTAACGTCATGACCAGCGAAGAGATTAACAAAGCCGGTGAATACGATATTATATCGCAGTACTACCAAAAACCAATCACCAGCAAAAAGCTGAAAGAGATTATGGCAGCACCTCAGTAATTATTGAGGTTCTACCCGGTAAACTTCATTGGTCTTAGAGCTTACAAACCACAATTTCCCATCCACATCAATATCAATACCCATGATCCCATCAAATCCGGTATTGATTCGCGCAAGCTCCCATCCATTCTCTAAGTTATAGGCGATGATTTCTCCGGTTTCATAATCCGACACATACAGAACACCTTCTGCAAGGGCAATACCACTTGGCTTCTGAAGATTTTCTGAAGCAAAAATCTTCCAGTCAGCGCCTTCCATTTCCCAATGCTCCGTTAACGGCTCATTGATTAAGGGCAAGTCGCTTTTCTTGGTTCCGGAAGCGGTATTCAATTTTAGAATACGCTTGTTCCCCGTATCTACAATATACAACCAACCAGTCTCCTTATCCATTTCCATATGGCTCGGTACGTTGTCGTCGCGAAGTACCTTTACTTCAGTAAATCGATGAACCAATCCATCTCCGTGATAATCGTTTCCTGGTCCATGGTCGTCTACAAAGTCGTAACGAACAATGTGCTTATTGTGGCCATCAAAAACCCAGAATATGTTGTCCCGCTCAGACTCTATACCCATCGACCACGGACTTGCATGCAGCATATCTATATGGCTACCGTTACCGCCTGAAGGACGAGCGTAGATATCCATATTGCTCGACCACAACGATGGGCCTGTGAAATTCGAGTTCTGACGATTGGCATCCATAAGTCCTGCAGTGGTAGCCCAGTTGCCGTTTTCTTGACTAAAGGCCAGTGCGGTAGGCATTGCCATGAAATGCCAGGCATTTCCATCTCTTCGCCAATCGGCAGAATGACCTGGAAGCCCAGCCTGACTAATCGTAACGGTACTACCGCCTAGTCGGTCTGTTCCCTTATTCAACACCCACAATTCACGCTTTCTGCCCGGGTGAAATGCCAAATCCCAGGGTTCGTCAATCTGGTCTGATGCATCTGCAACCAAAACGAAGTCTGGTCCCCCCGAACCATACTCCTCCGCTGCTTCAGGCAAATAAAAAGCCGGAACTGTATCTACCAGTTCCGGCTCCGGAATAATATCTTCTTCATCGTCCTTACAACCTGTACACAAACAGGCCAATACTGCTAATCCAAGTAACGTGTGTTTCATATCAATCAATTTCACCCTCTGACGGATGGTTTTTTAAAAGTTGACAATAAAAACCCCACATCGTGCTCTAAGTTTGGCAGAAATGACAAATCCGTCTGTTTATTACTATCCGCTGACGATAAGGCCGTTATATTAGTCTAAGGTTACACCAAATCCAAAACTCAAAATGTCTGCGGTTAAACCTGTACTGCGATCATAATGACTATACTTGAGATCGATTGATGATAGTTTTAAGTGCCCTTCAGGTTTGAATAGGCGTTTCATCTTAACAATTCCATCCGGAGGACTATACATAAAACCAATTCCATAGTGCCTGCTTGTTAGTGCTGATAAATCGTAGTCGGATGTATAAAACTCATCGTTCTGTGTATGCTCCTTATACGGTTTGAAGTAATTGGCTGCTGTTTGCGTGTGAACCCTATAATGCGGATAAATTGCCATAAACCGGTTCAACTTAAAAGGTAGCTCTATGCTGGATGTATTCGCCATAATACCCCAATCATCCCAATACCCTCTGGTATATAACCTTAATATCATGCGATTGCTGATGTAATAGTTCAATCGGGCTCCAATGGGTACTTTTAACCTCGTTCCTGGTAAGTTTTCGATACGTGGCCCCATCGATTCCTGAAAATACACACGATGAAACGGTGTAGACAATAAGCCATTCATAAAAACAGCCTCAGCCATAATTTGCAGCTGTGTTCGTTTATTAACGACCTGCGAATACCCCATTGCCAGATTATAAGATTGCCGATTGTTTGTAGGAGCTTGAGCGGACCGTCTTAACTCTATGGGATAAATCAATGACCATTGATCAATAAAAACCTGTCCACTGGCCTGAAAAGACCTGTTTTCATCTTTCGACACTCGTGCAAAATTCGCACCCATCTGAAAGGAATTGTAATCGTATTCCGTACTGAAACCAATACGTCCACCATACTGGTTTTGATCGTTCACTGCATAACTCACCCCCAGGTTACCATGTACGCGAACATCAGAGGCTGAATCCGAAGATATTACATTGTCAATATTGTCTGTAGACGCCGAAGAGTAATAATCATACCCTCCATCCATCTTGAATGTTGTTTTTTTGTTCAATGGCACCTTCACAATCACCTTTTGCGTGAAATCTGTGAGTTGCTCTGTTCCTATACCTCCTGTAACAGCAGCATTATTGCCATCCTGTTGATAGTAGCTGCTCAAAAAGTTGACATCTACGGTTTTCCAACTCAAATCTTCGGCCACTTTTTCCACTGCAGCAGAGTCTTTTTGCAATCGTTGCTGTACTTTATTACCCGAGATTTTTCTCGCCTGAGCCTTTACTTCATTTGCCAGAAAAACTAAAATACACAGAAAGGTTATTATGCTTAGTTGCATCCACAACCTCCTCCCACTTTACCTCCATTAGCACCTGAAGAACCCTCTCGATAGGATTGAAAATTTGTTTCGAAATAATCCAACGAATTGGGCTCAAGTTTCATTGACGGATCATTTAAATACGCCTTCTGATAACCTTTAACACCTTGACAGGAAGTTAATCCCGCAAACGCCAATACGATAAATAATGCCTTTGTTTTTAATGTCAATCCATTCATATTAAGTTGTTTTTAATCCGTTAGAAAAGTGAAACCTGCCATCCCGTGAAGTGATTATTCCTTCTACGCCTTTCAGCTGGTTGAGTAGGTGCAAACCGTGTTTAACTCCTAAAACCGATATGCCTGTGGCAAGAGCGTCTGATAGTTCAGGATTCACGCTTATCACAGATACGCTAAGTGCCCCTCGTGCTGATCTTCCCGTCCTGGGATCAATGATGTGGGAGTGTTTGGTACCATCGACCAACGTATAGCTCTCAGATTCCCCTGAGGTTACCACCGAACCATAAGGTAGTACCACTTCCATTATAGAGCTGTTCTTATCGTTGGGATCGGTAATGTTCACCGACCAGTTTTCTCTCTGAGGCGGTTTGCCCCATGCCATTAAATCTCCCGATGCATTTATTAAACCATGGTGGATGCCCATTTTCTGCATTACACAATGTGCTCTGTACGCCGCATACCCTTTCCCTATGCCTCCAAAGCCTATTTTCATGCCCTTCCGTTTAAGGAACACCGTGTTATTGGTTGTGTCAACCTCAATGTTTCGATAGTTGATTAACGTGCACAATTCGTCAATCTCCTCATCGGATGGAAGTGGGTTCTCCTCGTTATTAAAGTTGTAATAGAATCGGGCCAAACCACCAGAGATGTCGAAAGCTCCTCCAGTGAGATCCGATATGCGTAAACTGCGTTGAATGAGTTGAACAAGTTCTTCATCTACCTGTACAGGTGCTATTCCCGCCATCCGGTTTATTTCCGAAGTGTCCGAATCCTCCCTCCACGAAGAAATCAAATCTTCGATTCGTGTGATTTCTCGTACACCCGCTCGAATTGCATCCCATGCCAATTGTGGAGACTCACTGACTGCGGTAAGCACAAATCCACAACCCATTAGTTTCACCGGGAAATGATGTGCCTTTAACCCTGAATATTTCGTGTTGGATAAGATCATTGGCTTATCGCTTTTAGTTGGTCTACAAACTGTTTGGGAGTGATCGTTTTCGATGTCTGCACCTGCCCCTTTACCTCTCCGGTTTGATCCAGTACCAGCACCATAGGAAATGCCCCCCTGGGATTATACTTCTCTGCAAGTCGTTCATTATGTGCTTGCTTATCCTTTGGCAACTGGTTCGACTTCTTGTAAGGGAAATCCAGGTCCAATACAACTAGATTGGCCGTTGCATATGTCGTGAACTCCTCGCTGTCAAGCACATTTCTTCGAAGTAAAATGCACGGTTTACACCAGTCTGAACCAGAAAAAACCAAGAGTACATTCTTCTTCTCAGTTGCAGCTTTTTCTAAAGCCTGTTCGTAGGATAATCCTTCGTCTAACGTAAATCCCGAAAGGATAAATAGTGCGGTAAAAGCAATTGCAAGTGATCTCATAAACGTCATTCTTTCCAAGCTGAACGAGGTCATCAACCTAGAAATTATGACATAACATTATGTTAATACAAGTTTACAAGGGAGATAAACCCCTATATACCAGTGCTTTATGCGGAGTTCGATTTGTCCACGGCTTAAAACATGTGACAGACCTGTGGCACAACAGCCGAACTTTCGAACCACATAAAGGCGGATTTCCCAACCCGCCTTCTTCCTTCGTATTCCGTAAAAGGTATTAAAATGAATCTAAGTCCAACTGCCTCATTACCCCCATCCACCGGACCACTTTCTCTCCCAGTGGCCCCGCATCAACATGTATTAAATAATTCCCACTGGCAATAGGCACCTGCGCATTGTTTTTGAGATTCCAGGTCAACTCAGTCGACTTATCGTCTTTGATCATACGTCTAACCAAACTGCCGTCTGTGGTGTAAATCGAAATCTTACACCGCTCTGGTAAATTGGTGATTTTCACTTTGTTTTCGATCGGGTTGTTTTCATAGCCCGAATGCGCAAAGTACGGGTTCGGCACCATGCGAATGGTCTGCAATGCCTCTACACCATAATCGCGATGCTTATCGGTAAACGTTTCACTTGTATTGAATGCATAACGGGGGTTGTAATTATTCTTTGATTCATTGGTAACGTAGTACTGATATGGCCTGTTAACCCGAATCTTGATCTTGACTTCGGTTGGTGGAACAGGCATACCATTTTCATCCTCCTCCATGCTATATCCCGTTGCCAGGTAGGTTGGAATTACCCACATGGCGCGGTAGAATAGTTGGCGGTTCACCTGACCAAAGTACGCTGCCTGGCTGAGCTTTGACAACCGATCATAATACGACAAACAACCATCATACACCACTCCAGGTGGATATTGTCTCGCATGAGTACTGTCTGTATCCATTACATAGATGTAATGTCTTCCACCAAACCCTGCATATCCATTGCTGAAGTTTCCACCCTTATTTGTTGGATTCCATTTTAAATCGCGTCCATTGTTTGAGCCCTGATATGAATCTTCTCCCAAAACGATATTCAGTCGCTCACCGGTTTCCACGTTTACAGCGTATCCGGGAAACCAGGTTCTACCCTGTTCGTTTGGATTCTCACTTCCATCCTTATTGACGGAATTGTGTCGTCGTATCTCAAACTTCCGCGCACCGCCTTCGTTCAGGTTTTCTTCTTCGCCCAGCTCCAACACCAAACATTGCGACCATTTCGACTTGTCGGGTGTGATCACTAAATCGATACTGCTTAAATTATCGAGGTTATTCCAATGAATTGGAGATCGGGTACCGTTGTACGCCATGCCTTGTACTTGGTTTGCCGTACGCTCTGGTTGCGGTGTTGCCGTGGGTTGAATGTTTCTTGAAGCCAATCGGTAAGGCGCAATTCGGCCATCCCAAATAGATTCATACGATTCGAATTCATCCAATGGAGCTACCCCCTCATTCCGTTGGTCGTGCACGGAGTAATCTGCGGGTTCCGTCGCACCTGGTACGTTTCTGCCTGATCTTATCCAATTGTACCACAACCCATTGTCGATGTCCGGTACGGCGGTGAGCCATTGTTTGGAGTTGTCTTCCCACTCCACTTTCCATCCAATTAACCCATTTTTGTCGTCATCCTCCACATTTCCAGGTCCATCCACCTGCTCAATGGTAACAGACATTCCCCAACTCTCGAGTTCATTCATTGTGTTCTTAGCATAGACCAGTTGTTCGTTTTTATAATCGATCGTGTAATCGGAGAAAATGGTATCGTTTGTTGTTTTATTCACCAAAATCCAGCTCGTGGTTTCGGCAACAAGTCCGTTCAACCGCCCACCGACTGAACTATCCGGATATTCCTCCAATAGTATGAGCTCAAAATCACCTTTCGGGACCTTAAGCGGATCAACTATTTTCACTGAAACCGGACTATGACCGCTTTGATACGTGATCTGATCTGTTTTGCGATTAACCAAAATATCATCTATACTGTTATGGCTTAATTCAAGGTATCTGCCTCCGTTTCCACGACCTTCTAATCGTGTAATTTCGGGTTCTTCTCCGTAATTGGCATTGAGTTTAACCCCGCCCATTTCTGGGGCAGATTGATGTGGTATTGCCGACATAAATCGGACACGTCTGCCTGCCAGATACTCAAGGTCTCTATGATAGGGTAGCGCTGCATAAGACACAATCAAATAGTAGTAGGTCTTATGGTTAACCAGGCGCTTATTACTTCCTGTTGCAAACGCATCTTCTTTAACGGATATGGAATGCGACAGGCCTGAATTACTCCCTTCAACCATCAACTTAGGCAACGGCTCTCCAAGGTCTTCATCGAACAAATGGTTCACCAAACGTTCTATGGTATCATTCAGATCACACGTATATACCTCACGTGCTTTGTCGATGTTGAACAAGTCTCCCGTACCAACGGTTGCGTCCTTCAACTGGTAAATGCGATATCCCTGAAACCGGTAAACCTGCTCCTTGCCTTCTGTAATTGTTGTTTCTTCATGGGCTTCAATTTCTTTGGTGTTGTTGAGTAAAAACACCAACTCACGGTCCAGCTCCTGGATTTCCGTATCTGGTGCATCCGGGCCATCCAGTAGGTCAAAACAATTGTCGAATAATTCCTGTGCTTTTCGGCTACTTGC
>DIYD01000344.1 GCA_002428905.1 Bacteroidetes bacterium UBA6063
GCGAGGTATTACTTGTGTGAACGCACCGGAGGCGAATTGCGATGCAGTGGGAGAACAGGCTATTGGAATGTTACTTGCCCTGGCGCATAATATCGTCAAAGGGAATCGTGAGGTGGTGAACTCCGTTTGGGACAGAGCGGGCAACCGTGGTTTTGAAATCGGAAACAAAACCGTTGGCATAATCGGATATGGCCATACTGGGAGTGCCGTTGCACGGAAACTATCAGGCTTTGGATGTACGATACTCGCTTACGATAAATACAAAGAAGGCTTTGAGAACGATTACGTGGAGGAAGTGGATTTGGATCGGATTCTTGAAGAATCGGATGTGATCACATTTCACGTACCCCTGACCTCAGAAACCAGGTTTTGGATTGACAGTAACCTGCTTTCAAAATTCAAAAAACGAGTTGTTTTATTGAATCTGTCGCGAGGGAAAATTATGAAAACGGAAGACGTTGTTTCGGCGTTGGAATCAGGTGCGATTTCAGCCTTCGGGGCGGATGTCCTTGAAAACGAAAATTTAGATAAAATGACAATTGGTGAAAGGCAATTGTTTGATCGGCTTAACGAAATGGACAATGTAGTATTGACGCCGCACGTAGGCGGATGGTCAATAGAATCTTACAGGAAGATTTCAAAAGTTTTGTCAGACAAAATTGCCCAGTGGTTACATACAACTGTGAACGAAGAAAACAGGTCCGGACGAAATACGCATTTTGTCGGATAAATTGTTTTTTTTGCACATTAATAGAAAGTTACCTAGCTTTCGCCGATTATAAGTAATTGTATAAAAAGTATAAAAGAATCAATATGATTAAAAATCTCTACCTCATGGTTGTCCTGATTTTTGCCAGTACGGTCGCCTTTGGGCAGGCCAATTTTGGTGAAATCAGGGGAAAAGTTATTGATAAGAGTACCAAGAAAGCCCTCGACTATGCCGAAATCGTTGTAAGAAAAGAAGGCATCGGTAAAGGTGGTGGACTTTCAGATGAAAATGGTAACTATACCATTAAGCCACTTGAGCCAGGTGAGTATACTGTAGAAGTATCCTACGTGGGTTACAATACCAACCAGGTTGGTGGTGTGGTTGTAACAGGTAACAACATCACTTACCTAAACATCGAGCTCTCACCTGCAGCTGGCGGGGAGAAGCTTAAAACGGTTACAGTTACACGATACAAAACGAATCTTGTAGAGCCTGATAAGAACCAGAAGTCTTTTAGTGACAAGGATCTTGTAAAAATGGCGGTACGATCTCCAGGAGCCCTGGCTGCTACTTCTTCTGCAGCAAATACCACAGCAAGTGGAGGGGTGAGTTTCCTGGGTCAACGTACAGATGCAACACGGGTATTTATTGATGGTGTACCCGTTATTGGTAGCTCATCGTTACCTCAGGGTGCACAAAGCCAGGTTGACATTATCCAATCGGGTGTACCTGCACAGTATGGTGACTTTACAGGTGGTGCGATCAACATTACAACCAAAGGACCTTCTCGTTACTTCAGAAAGTCTTTTGAGGTGATCAGTTCTTCGATGTTCGATCCTTACCATTACAATTACGCACAAGGATTTATGTCGGGCCCACTTTGGATTAAAAACAAAGGAGGAGGAGATAAAGAATACGTTGCTCTTGGTTTCCAGTTATCTGGAGACTTCAACTACGCCAAAGACCCATCTCCATTATATGGTGGAGTTTATGTAGTGAAAGACGACGTACTGGAGAATATCGAGCAGAACCCATTAACTGCCAATCCACAAGGTAGTGGTTTCGTTCCTACATCTTCATTCCTGACTATGGATGACCTGTTACTTGAGAAAGCACGTAGAAACGTGGATTATCAACGCGGTTCATTACAGGCTAAATTAGAATTCCAGCCAAACAAGCATACAACAATTACTTTCTTTGGTAGTGGTAACTATGCCAATTCAAATTCTTTCAGCAGAGCGCAATACCTGTTGAACTACAAAAACAATGCAGAGAGCATTAATCAAACGTACCGTACCTACCTGAAATTTACACAGCGATTGAGAAGCGGAAATGCAGACGACAAAGACAGCGATTCGAAGCCGCTTGTAACTGACGCCTTCTATACCGTTCGTGTGGATTATCAAACGTCGCTGTCAAGCACGAAGCATGCGATTCATGGTGACAACATTTTCGACTACGGATATGTAGGTAAATTCGATCACTACCGAACACCTTTCTACCGTTTTAATGATGGTGAAAAACAGTTTATAGATCAAAATGGCGATACAGTAACCCGAAGAGGTTTCTTCGAGTTAGCCGGTTATACCGATACATTATTGACGTTCGAAGCTTCTGACTTAAACCCTGAAAGAGCACGTTACACTACTAACTTCTTCGATAATGCAGAAGCACTTGACCAACGCGTTTTTTCAGATGGTCAGGTATTCCAGGGACTTGGGGTGATCAATGGTTTCTCCTTACAGAATACGTACTCGTTATTCCTAAACCCAGGAACAAACGCTTCTGGTTTCTCAAAAAGTCAAAACGAGCGATTCAGTGCTTACGCCATGGGTGAGGCCAGCTTGAACTTCAAGAACAAACACGATTTACAGTTCGGTATTACATATGAGCAGAACTTATCCAGTGCATACTCATTAAATGCAAACGGACTTTGGACGTTGATGCCACAATTGGCAAATTCACATGTATTGGAATTGGATAACTTCGAAACAGGTGACTACACTGTAGGAGGTATTCATATGTACGACGAGAATGGCCGATTCCTGGACACGGTTACGTACAACATCTTTGTAGACAAAGAAGCTCAAAAGACATTTGATAAGAACTTAAGAGCCAAGTTAATGGCAGAAGGAAGAACAGACGTTCACGGTAATCCAATTACGGAGACGTCGTTCATCGATGTGAACTCACTGTCTCCAAACGACCTATCTATCGATATGTTTAGTGCCGATGACCTTTGGAATAATGGTAACAGCTATGTTTCATACTACGGTTATGATCACTTGGGAAACAGAGACCGCGTTCGACCAAGTTTAGCACAGTTCTTATATGACCGGGAAAACCGTAGCGTCGGATCATTTGCTCCGGTATATAGTGCGGCATGGTTACAAGACAAGTTTGCATTTAAAGACCTGATCTTCCGCTTGGGAGTTCGTGTTGAACGCTACGATGCAAACCAGTTTGTACTGGATGACCCGTATTCGTTATATCCTGTTAAGACTGCAGGAGAAGTAACAGAATTACAAGGTAGAGAAATCGCTCACCCAGAAAGTATTGGAGAAGATTACGCCGTATATGTAAACAACTCAGAAACCCCATCAGAGATCTTAGGTTATCGTAAAGACAATACCTGGTACGATGCAGATGGTATTGAGATTTCTACTCCGGACTTAATTGCGAACGAGACAGGTGGACAGGTTCAACCTATGTTGCAAGATGGATTGAATCAGGAAATTGTACGTGAGTCTTTCCGTGATTACGATCCTCAGGTGAATGTTTTACCACGTGTGTGGTTCTCTTTCCCAATCAACTCTGAAGCTCAGTTCTTTGCGAACTATGACGTAATGGCTCAGCGACCACGAGCAAACTTTGCTCCGATCAATCAGTATTACTTCCTTGAAGCTTCTCAGTCTAGAACGATTGCGAATGCTGATATGAAGCCGCGTATTCGTACCAACTACGAGTTAGGTTTCAAACAAAAGCTTTCCGATAACTCTGCGTTGAGTTTGATCGCTCAATACGCTGAAACAAGAAACGACTTCGGTTTGATTCGTGTATACCAGGCTTATCCTGTAACTTATAATACGTACGCAAACATCGACTTCTCAACAACTAAATCTTTCCGTGCGGAATACGAGTTAAGAGGAGAAGGAAGAGTATCTCTTTCTGCCAACTACGCGTTATTGTTTGCTGATGGTACAGGTAGTAACATCAACTCTCAATCGGCGTTGATTGCGGCTAACCAGCCTAACTTACGTTCATTGTATCCGCTAGACGTGGATATCAGACATAAAATTGTAGGTATCTTAGATTACCGTTTCAAGGGTAAAAACGACTATACTGGTCCGATTTGGTTCGGTAAGAAAGTATTTGCCAATACAGGTGCTAACTTCTTGATTACAGCGAAGTCGGGAGCTCCTTACTCGAAGCAAGGTATCGCAATTTCATCAGCGCAGTCTGACTTAGGACGTGTACAACGTTCATTCCTTGATGGTAACCCATTCGGTAGCCGTTTGCCATGGCAATTCAAGGTTGACGTAAACGCATCTAAGACCTTTATCATTAAGAAGAAAAACCAAAAACAATATCGCCCTTCTACGAAGCAGATGACCGTATTCTTATGGGTACAAAATGCATTGAACAACAGAATCATCGACGCAGTATATGGTTATACTGGTTTACCAAACGATGATGGTTACTTAAACTCTCCTCAAGGTCAACAGTACATTCAGGAGCAAATTAACCAGCAGTCGTTCATGGATCTGTACAATGTGAAGATGAATAACCCGGCGAATTTTGCCCTACCTCGACTTGCCAGACTAGGATTTAGAATGAACTTCTAATAGAATTTGAAAAAGAGTAAAGATATGATTACGAGAATAAAGATAGGATTAGTTGCTATGGCATTGATGGCTGGTTTAACATCAACTGCCAAAGAGAACGGAAATGGTCAAAGTCACCCAACCGATAAATCAAGAGCGGGTGAACAACAGATCAAGAATAGACTTATGAAATTCGCTTCGGATTGTGAGCCAGCTTCAGCACAAGCCGATTTGGATATCAACAACGTACGTACACGTATCCTGAATGGCGGTGATATGTGGTGGGACTTGAGTAACGCGCGTTACGAGGTACCAAAACTACAGGACCTGAACGCCGTTCGTAAGAACTCCATGTTCGCGGGAGCCATCTGGATTGGCGGTGAGGATGAAGGTGTATTAAAACTTGCGGCCATGACGTATCGTCAAGGTGGTTCAGACTTCTGGCCTGGTCCGTTAGACAAGATTACAGGTACTACTAACAGTGCACGTTGTGAGGCGTACGATGAGATTTACAAAGTGTCACGTGAGGAAATCGAAGAGCACCGGTCAGCCTGGGAAGATGGTACGTTAGTATCGCTTTCTGAGGGAATAAAAAACTGGCCAGGTAACGGCCGTGGTGCCAATGAGCCTGACATCCTGGCTCCTTTCTTCGATGAAGATAGTAATGGTATTTATGAGCCATTTAATGGGGATTACCCGGTGTTACAAACCGAATGTCGTGGGAACGATGTAGCACGTGAAGACAACGCTCCAGAAGACCAACCAGACCAAATGTTGTGGTTCGTTTACAACGACCGTGGTAATATCCACTCCGAAACTCAAGGTCAGGCACAAGGTCTGGAATTACAGACAACGGCATTTGCTTACGCAACAAATGACGAGATCAACAACATGACGTTCTATACCACGCGAATCATTAACCGTGGTGCGAACTTGAGCAATACATACTTCGGTCAATGGGTGGATCCGGATTTGGGTAACTACTCCGACGACTATGTGGGGTGTGATGTTGATTTAAGTTTAGGCTTCTGTTACAATGGAGACGATAACGATGAAGGTATTTTAGGATATGGATTGAACCCACCATCTATTGGGGTGGATTTCTTTGAAGGACCAAAGAAAGATACCGTAATCGATGGGAAAGACACGCTGTTTGAATTAGGGATGTCAAAATTCGTTTACTACGATAATGATTTCACCAACTTTGGTAACCCTCAAACACCGATTCACTATTACAACTACTTGCGTGGTTTATGGAGAAACGGTGACTGTTTAACACGTGACGAGCAAAACGGACGTACTGGAAGTAACTGTACAGATTACATCTTCCCAGGTACTACAGATCCAAAGACTGAAACGGACTGGACAGAGAAAACAGCCGGTAACACACCAGCTGACAGACGTTTCTTACAGACATCTGGTCCATTTACCCTTAAACAAGGTGCAGTAAATAAAATTACGGTAGGTGTTGTTTGGGCAAAGGCGAGTTCAGGTGGAGCTACAGGTTCGTTAGACTTGTTGAAAGCAAGTAGCCGAAAAGCACAGGAATTATTCGACAACTGTTTCGATATCCTTGACGGTCCTGATGCACCTCCAACAAAGGTTCAGGAGTTGAGCAACGAGTTGGTGTTCATGTTTAACGATACAAAACGAATTGAAGAATATAGCGAGGTTACCATTACAGATGGTCAGCCGGTTACATACTATTTCCAGGGATACAGAATTTATCAATTGAAGAATGCTTCCGTGAACACGGGTGACCTTGACGATATTGATAAGGCACGTGAAATCTTTAGTTGTGATCTTCAAGACAGTATTACCCGATTGGTGAACAAGCCATTCGATGAAGAACTTGGTGAGCCACTTCCGAAGTTAATGATTGAAGGGCCAAATACCGGATTGGTGCACTCAGTATCAATTACCGAAGATGCATTTGCTACTGGTAGTAACAAAACGTTGGTTAACCATAAGCCTTACTACTACATGGTAGTATCTTATGGAGCATTGCCAGGTCACCGCGACCTTGAATATCTTGCAGGTCGTCGTATCGAGCAGTTTAGTGCTATTCCACATCAGTCGGCTCCAAGACTTGGTGGTGTTAAGTTAAACTCAGATTATGGAGACGGTCCTAAATTGGTTCGTTTGGAAGGCCGTGGTAACGGTGGTATCGATCTTGAGTTGACGGAAGAGAGTATTGAAACGATCTTAGCGAATGGTAAGATGGATAATCCGGAATATGAAATCGGAATGGGCCCAGTGAACATTAAAGTGGTAGATCCATTGAAAGTTCCACAGGGCGATTTCGAGTTAATCATGTTGGAAGACTTATCGCAAACTACAGGCTTAGAACGATTAAGCGGGTTGAATGCAGAGGCTACGAACTGGATACTTGTTAACACCACAACCAATGATACAATCTACTCAGACTATACAATCGATTACGAAAACGAGCAGTTGATTACTTCAGAAAGTACGGAAAACGATTTACTTGACTGGGGATTGTCTGTTACCTTAAAACAAGTTGTTGGTCCGGGTCATGGAGAAGAAGATGAAACTAACGGATTTATTTCTTGGGATGTAACCTGGGAAGACAACAGTAAGACCTGGTTAACAGCGATTCCGGATATTGATGGCCGTAGTTTCTACAACTGGATTCGTTCGGGTCGTGAAGGATCGAACCAGTCTACACCAGATTACTCGATTCACGATTACAGAGATGAAAACAACCGTCCGTTAGACCAATTCGAAGTATACGAGAAGATTTGGGATGGTCGTATTGCACCATACCGTTTGGTATCGAAGAATATTCCTTCTACAGCAACTCCTCAACCGGACTTACCTTACAATGGTGTTCAGGGTGTTGCATATCAGGGTACTCAACCACCATCGCACTGGTTTAACCTGGACAACCTGAGTAGTATCGATCTGGTACTTACTCCGGATGAGTGGAAGTGGTCTCAGTGTTTGGTTCTTGAATTAGGTGAAGAGCCAAATCTAAACCAGGGTGGTGCCGATAAGTTTGAAGTTCGTAAACACAACTCATTGAATATCGACGGTAGTGAGAATCCAAACGAACAAGGTAGATCATGGTTCCCGGGTTATGCGATTAACGTTGAAACCGGTGAGCGTTTGAACATTATTTTGGGAGAGGACTCTTACCAGGGTACAAACAACGGTCGTGACTTAAAGTGGAATCCAACCGATGATGGAGGTTTGTTCAGTACATCCGGTTATGCTGCATTTGGTGGTAGACACTACATCTACATCATGGATACAGACAGTAGCCATTTACGTGCACTTTACCCTCATGCAGATCAGTACGATGGATGTAAGAACTTCATGGATCAGTTAAAAGCTCCAAATTCAGATGAGTACATGACTGGTTCTACGTATTACACCGAGTTAAACCAACGTGTACTTTACCATGCAATGTGGGTGATGCCAGCTTACCTGGCAAGTGGATACGAAATGGACTACAACGAAAACGGAATGCCAGTTCCTCCAACTGAGGTGAAATTCAGAATTCGAGTGAGTAAACCTTATCAGTACTTCGTGACTAACGAAACGAAGAACGCGTACAATCCACGTTACCAATTCAACACAAATGCAATTTTTGCCGAACGCAATATCGAATTCGGTAAGCAAGCATTGGAGACGATCAAGTTGGTTCCTAACCCGTATTTCGCGTACTCTGAGTACGAGAACAACCCGGTTGAGAACCGAGTTAAGATCACGAACTTACCAGAAACGTGTAAGATCTCAATCTACACTATCGATGGTAGTTTGGTGCGTCGAATTATCAAAGATGACCTTTCTACAGAAGTTATCTGGGATTTAAAGAACAATGCCAAGGTACCTATTGCCAGTGGTAACTATTTGATTCACGTCGATGCCGGAGAGCTCGGGGAGAAAGTAGTGAAATGGATGGGTATCATGCGAGAACTTGACCTTGACTCATTCTAGAACTAAACGAAGGTTGAATTTTTAAAAGGAAAACAATGATTAAAAAACTATATATATCAATCCTGGTTGCACTAAGCGGTTCACTTGCGTTTGCAGGTAACCCAGATCGTATCGGACAGGCGGGTGCAACACAATTGTTAATCAATCCATGGGCTCAAACCAGTGGTTTCGGATGGGCAGCAGTAGCGAATGTTCGTGGTCTGGAGTCTACCTTCTTCAATGTTGGTGGCCTGGCACATTCAAAGAGAACAGAACTTGGTTTTTCAAATACCAACTGGTTAGCTGGTTCAGGAATCCAGATTAATGCATTTGGTTTCTCTCAGTCACTCGGTGGTGAAGGTGTTTTAGGTCTTACAGTAATGACTATGGACATGGGCGAGATTGAGGTGACAACAGTAGAACAACCTGGTGGTGGATTGGGTACAATCAACCCACAGAATACGAACATTGGTTTGGCTTATGCCAAGCGATTTACTCAAAGTATTTCTGGTGGTGTTTTGGTACGTGTTCATTCAGAGGCTATACCTAACGCTAGCGTGCAGGGAATTGCTATTGATGCGGGTATCCAGTACACGGAGACCAGTGATAAGAGTGACAAGTTGAAGAAAGACGACATCAAGTTCGGTATCAGCATGAAAAACGTTGGACCGGATGCGAGCTACTCCGGTGACGGTGTTACCTTTAAGGCGACCAACCCGAACAATGATGTACAACAGTCGTTCTTGTTCCGTACAGCAGATTTCGGTTTGCCTACATTAATCAACATTGGTGCTTCTTATGACATGCGATTAGACAAAACGAAAGAAACGTATAATCACCGATTTACTCCAGCTGTTAACTTCACGTCAAATGCATACACACGTAATCAGTTGACCGTTGGCGCTGAATACGGATTCAAAGACATTTTCATGTTACGTGGAGCGTATGCGTATGAGCAAGGCATCTTTAATGCAGATGAGCGTACAACGGCTTTTACTGGCCTTGTGGGTGGTTTCAGTATTGAGTTGCCCATGAGCAAAACATCCGACAACATTTTTGCTGTAGATTACTCCTACAGACATAGTAATCCTTTCAGTGGGTCGCACGGTATTGGAGTGCGAATCCTGATTGACTAAGCGCAATCCCCGAAAAGGAAAGAGGAAGAAAAATAAAATATTTATCTTTGCATGGCATTGCATCAGCTAACCGCTGGTGCAATGTTTGTTTAAGCAAACACTAAATTTAGGCGTTATGGCAGAAGTAAATTACATGTCGCAAGAAGGTTACGATAACCTTAAACAAGAGATCGAACACCTTAAAATGGTTGAGCGTCCGCGCATCTCTAAGCAGATCGCTGAAGCACGAGACAAAGGTGATTTATCGGAGAACGCAGAATACGATGCAGCAAAGGAAGCACAGGGATTGCTAGAGCTCAAGATTTCTAAACTGGAAGAGTCATTAGCAAATTCCAGAATACTCGATACATCTAAGCTAGACCTGTCTAAAGTTGGTATTTTGAGTACGGTTAAAGTGCTTAATAAGAAGGTGAACAAAGAAATGGTGTACACCATTGTTGCCGAAAAAGAGGCGAACCTTAAGGAAGGAAAAATCTCCATTAAATCGCCCATTGGCAAGGGACTGGTAGGTAAAAAAGTAGGAGAGGTCGCCGAAGTTACAGTACCAGCAGGTGTTATCCCGTTTGAGATCTTAGAGATTACGGCATAATGGCGAGTATCTTTTCTAAAATTGTAGCCGGTGAAATACCGTGTTATAAGGTTGCTGAGACCGAAGATTTCCTTGCATTTTTAGATGTGTTCCCAATTCGAAAAGGACACACGCTTGTCATACCAAAAAAGGAAGTAGACTACATTTTCGATTTGGATGATGAAACGTATGCCGGGTTGCACATGTTTGCTAAGATTGTTGCAAAAGCAGTTGAAAAAGCCATACCGTGTAAGCGTATTGGAACGGCCGTGATTGGCCTGGAAGTACCCCATACCCATATTCATTTGGTTCCTATTAATTCGGTGGCAGATATTGATTTTTCGCAGCCCAAGCTGAAGTTCAGTGAAGAGGAAATGAAGACTATTGCTGCCGCAATACAATCGCACTTGAAAGATTAGTTACTTCACCCGATCCGGATTGTCGCTTAAAAACGCGTTCCAGCTGTTGTACGATTTTTTGCCTATTTCGGGTTTTCCGCCCTGGAAGTAATGGCAGACTGCTGCGGCCATTCCGTCTGTGGCATCTAAATTCTTTGGGATTTCATCAAACTTCAGTAAGCTCTTAAGTAAAGCAGCAACCTGCTCTTTGCTCGCATTTCCATTTCCGGTTATACTTTGCTTGATACGCTTAGGGGCGTATTCGAAGATGGGGATATCCCGATGCAGACCTGCAGCCATAGCAACACCTTGTGCCCTTCCCAGTTTTAACATACTCTGTACATTTTTTCCAAAGAAAG
>DIYD01000366.1 GCA_002428905.1 Bacteroidetes bacterium UBA6063
AAAGACCTATCCAAGGTTTGTATTGGATATATGGTATTTGCAGCCTAGACCTTTTCTTAATAATACAGCTTATGGATTCCCACGAGGAGTCCAAACCTATTACACCCATACTGAATTTCACCGACATGTAGACCCTAGTGAGACTGACCCTAATTCGTGGATGAACGATCTGCCGCCAGGATATAAAGATCAATTGAACTTTGTTATGGATGGTACCATTTTGTGGAACATAGGTAAAGTGGGTTTGGAGCATAATCATACGACCAATGTAACCATTCAAAACTCCAGAGTGGTGGGGTATGGCGGTCGCACGGGCGTTGAAAATTACGGGACTAACCCAGCGCCGAAATATGTAAATGATGAGCCAGAAGTAATAGGCATCGATATGGACTACTACCATAACACACATAGATGGACACTAAATAATAATAGAATTGAGGGTTTCGCAGGTAGAGCGGTTGGGATGTCACTTCCCAAAAATGGTCAGGTTATGGTTAACGGTGGTGTTTTTGATAATGCTGGTGAAGATATTCGGATTAACGCCGCAAGCGAACATCTGGTAGATGATGAAGGAGAGGGTTTCGGAATAGGCATGTCGTCTGTGATACCGACAAAATCTACAGTCCTAATTACTGGAGATTTAACGTTCAAAAATCCTAAGTTGAATATTGTAATGGATGCTGAAATCATTTATGATGAAGTTCCACAGAAAGCTTTCCCAATGATAGCAGGTGCGAAGATCGATCCGTTGTTCTTTTTTGCGCCACAGGAGATTAAGTTAAATTTTGGGCCATTTAAGAACTCCCGTGTGTATTTCAACCAGCAAGATGGTGCATTTCAGCCTTTGATCTCAGGAGAAAACGATTGTGCATTTAGTGAACCTGACGAATGCGTTGAAAGTCAGTATGTAGATAAAACGAATACCCAATTAAATGCGCTGTATAACAATTCATTTTTAGGCTCAATTACTCCATCTACTGCTACAAATCACCCAATGGTTGTTGGTGGCAAAGTTGCAGACTATGAGGCATCCTCAAAAAATGTTAGCCGTCCAACGCCGTGTGCCATATATCCCAACCCAACCTATGGAAAGTTGACCGTGCCAGACAACTATCGGCACTCGATTATTGAAGTGATATCGGTGGATGGTATTTTGTGGCAAGAATTAGAGATTAATGTTAAATCAGCGGAAGTTGATCTGTTCGTTTTACCTGCTGGAGTATATGTGCTCCGGATGAGGGATATGGACAATGGAAATGCATGCTTTCAGCGAATAGTTAAGGTTGACTAATAACAGTATACGTTCACTGCTTCCAGCAAGGCTTAAAAATTGTATCTTTAAGCCAAACAAAACAGAAAAATGAAAAACTTGTCAAAGATTCAACTCCTGTTGATCCTGTTCATTTTGTGCTTTATTGGACCTACGCTGGTTCTGTTGTATGATTATCTGGATGTGGTTCTAAGCTACCCCAATGAACAGTTTCCGAATGAAAACCAATTAAAGGCGGTAGCTGGCCATGGCAAGATCATATCTGGTCTGGTCATTGGTTTGGCGATTGTTATTTACGCCTTTGCAAATACATTTGGGAAAAAGTCCTGATTTGACCGGATGTCAAAGTTCACCTTGAAATTCATCGTGCCCCTGTTCATGGGGATGGCTGCATTTGGTTGGATAATTGTGCGGGCGGTGTCGAAAAACGGCGATAGCACGTATGCACTGGCTATGGGAGGGATAGGCCTACTTTTAATCGTACCTTTCTCACTTTTCCTTTGGAGGTTAAAGAAAAGCGAAGAACGTGAGGTGCACGAACTGCAGTCTCAGAGAGATTGGGACATCCAAAGACTAAAAAGAGCCGCGGATGTGTTTACTGTCAAAGCGGAAGATATTGAAATACGAACGGCGTCCTATGCAGAATTGAGCACCTTCCTGGGAGAAACCGAAGTTCAGAACCTCGGTAAGCAGGCTGTTTGGTCCATCCTGGAGGTTGACCTGGAATACAAGGGCGAGGCAATAACCCTAACTCAGTTTGTTGATCGCGATAGACATACACTAAAAATGAAGATCTTGATGAAGAAAGAGTTGACATTGTGTATTAGTGCATTTGATCGGGATGAGTATTATCTCGATCTGGGCTTCCTGAATTAATCCAATGGCAGGCTTATGAAAACACATATCTATCTGATTATAACATGCTTCTTATGGAGCTGTAGGAATTCGGGCAAAAAACAGGAGCCTCAAGATAGTGCGTCTGTTGAAACGCAGTACATTGATTCTATCACCAGGGAAAACCCGAAATCGGTGCGAACCACTGGGGTCAATCAGTTTTGGTCAGAGCAAGCTATTGCCTCCGCAACACTTTACTGTTATTACCCGGAGGCTAATTATGAAATAGACAATCTTATACTGGATAAGGATGATAAATTACATTACACCGCATTGGATTCACCTGTTATTGAGTTGCCACAGTCAACGGTCAGGTTGTTGAGCAATATGCTCGTGAACATGACGGACTATCAGGAAGATGTTATTGCCTCCTGTTTTGAACCACATCACGGGATCGTGCTAAGAAATGCAGAAAGCAAAACTATTGGACACATTTCCATCTGCTTTGAATGCAATCAATATCGAGTGAAGCCCAATCACGTTGGTTACATACCAATGCAGTTCTTCCGTAAGCTTTGTAACCAGGCCAAAGTGCCACTAACCAGAGGCCAGATTATGCGGTTGTATAATAATCAGATCTCAGGTTAAATAGGGGTACAGCACTTAGTACCTTAACCAACCTACATGCCGAGTGCCAGCGATTGCTTTACAAAGGCTGTTATGTCCTGGAGGGGTATCTCATCCACGCTGGTTGCCTTTATTGTACGTGCTTTAGCTCCCGAACCCGATAAAACCTTATTCGGATCCTGAAGTTGAGCGCCTTCCATGAACAGTAAGGTGACATGATTCTTAGCCACTCTGTACCCGCATATGTTTTTGTTATTGTAAAACGCAATACTGCCCCATTTAATTCCTTCCTGAACACTATCACCTGCAGCCAAAACCGCCTCGCGCATGGCTAAAACGAGTTCGCTCTGTTTGGTTGTTAGCGATGATAAGTACGTTGCTATTTCTGGTTTCATTGTTTCTCTTGTTTAAAGTGATAAATCTTAGCGGTAGCTAATGCCATTAGTGCGCCAATAACGATATGCGCCAAAGCGTTTAGAATAAATATTGAATTAAAGTCTACAGTCCATATACTGCGCACAACCATGCCCGATGGTATGAACATCACTGCAGATAGGAGGGCTCCATATGTTGCACTTCGAAGTGCACCTGGTTTTCGGTCGTAGTAAAACGGAAACAAATACACAAATATGCTGGCATAAAGGAGGTGGTTCATGACCAGGCCGAAGTAATTCATCTCTTCGCGCCGAAAAGAAACCATGTTGGGCTCATCCATCAGGGAATACCAAAGAGTGGTCAATACATTGCTGACAATGAATGCTATGAGTACAGATAGAATGTAACGTGTTCTGTTCATCTTTTTTTTGACAAATTTCTCGTCTCACGTGATGTCTGAATTGACAAAACGCGCCATATTGCAACATGTATTTTTCACAACTCATTTTGGACGATCTGGTCGACTACCTGATTGATGCCCAGGTGAATCCTGCAACGGTCAAAAAGCAAATAGAAAGAATTCGAAAGAAGGAATCACTGGGCAAGGGGTTGATTTCGTACCAGGGTATTTCAGATGCACTCGTGTTTTCCTACAATCAAACACAAGACGACTTTATCGGCCTCCACCTGGGCGAACGCATTACGTTAAAAGTGAAAAGTCAGGTGGATGAGATCATGATGACAGGAAGAACCTTGAAGGATGCATTTGAAGACGCAGTCAAATACAGTAAAATGATAAGCGATGCATTGGGCAGCCATATTTCAACTACCCGGGAGTCGCTGACATTGTGGTTTACGATACATCCCGAATGGTTGTTGCAGCCTCCATATGCAGTACGTCAAATCATTGATGTTACACTGGTATGCGCAAGCAATTCGATCCACATGTTGTCTGGCAAATCAGAGAATGCGTATCAGGTCAGCTTCAATTATGCCAAACCTCGGAATACAGTGGAATACTATCGTATCTTTAATAGCAGTGTCCACTTTAACCAACCAAACCCTGCCATTGAATTCTCCTCTGGTATATTTAATCGGAAGACATTAAACGCCAATTCGGGGCTTTTGGCGCAATTAAAACACAATGCGGAAGAGCAACTGGCAAAATTGCCCAACGAAAAGGGAATAATTACCCAGATTAAAGCCGAGGTGTTGAATAACCTACCGGAAAGGCTAAAACTCGAACAGATGGCGAATACGCTAAACAAATCGTCACGAACGATACAGCGACATCTGCTGGAAGAAGAAACCAGCTATAAAAAGATTGAGAAAGATGTATTGGTGCGCCTGGCCAAAAACATGATCGCTAAAAATGAAAACATCTCAGAGATTAGTTACCTGCTGGGGTTTTCCGAACCCAGTTCCTTTGTTCGGTTTTTTAGGCAAGCAACACAGCTTACTCCGGGACAGTTCAGGCAATCCATCAACAACTAAATTCAAAATCAGAAGTCTTACGGCTATTCTTCATCTTGTCCAATTCCCATATCATCCATCTGCTGGTTGATTGCATCGTTCACATCTGTGGAAATTAGCGGGGTAAAGCTTCCACGTTCCTTTAACTTTTCTTCGAACGTCGTCGGATCGTCATCGTACAGGTAGCGCGCCTCTTTGGTGTAACCGGTATGCACGTTTGGGAGGTATGTGGTCAAACCATAGAACAAATACAGTTGATCATCGTCATCGTCGCATTTAACATTTAGTGTTACATTATCGGTGGTCTTGATTTGAAACGAACGTTCTTTATACAAGGTAATTACAACACCAACGGTGTGTTTTGTAACCACGGGCATTATCCAAACGATGTTTTCAGGTGTTTTAGTGATGATATCAAACCAGGCATCACCACCACGGTTTATTTCGGTTCGCTTGTACGAGAACATACCGACCATTATAAGTATCAATACACTTCCAATAAAGGTGAGCACATGAAAGCCAATATTAATACCGCTTATTAAAAGGAAGAGGCCGAGAAAGGCAGCGAAGGCCATAGCGGCATAGGTGGCAAGTTTTTCTTTGTCGCGATTGCGATTCAGCAAGTCTCTGAAGCGACTATCCAGATGCTTTTTGTTCATAGTCAATAATACGCAATTTCATTGTTGTCTTTTCAATCCAGGATTGTCCAGTATGGATAGAAAGGCATTTTCAGCCTTTAGCTTGTCACGAAAAGTCTTCGAATCTTGTTCGAAATAACGCAATACAGTATAGGACGATCCGACGTGGGCTGTGGGAGCATATCGGACTATTCCGTGTATCAGACCTTCCAGGTCATCGAAGGTTCGAAGAATTACTTGGAAATAATCATCCTCGGTGTATAAAGTTACCGTAACGCCCTGAAACATCTTGTTCGCAAGAAGGACGGTAGAGAAGTCGGTCTCGGGTTTTACCCAAATGATGCCAAATCGATTGTTTCTAATCCATTCGTACCAGTATCGCCCACCATGTAATCGCTTGTTCACGCTATACCTGTAAAACAACACTGCGCATAACACAAAGAGAGTGCCAATAAGGAGCAATGCGGTGGACTGCACGAAAACGAATAAAGCCAATAACGGAATGCCAATGCTGAGCAACAACACCACAATTCGAAGCGATTGCCTGTACTCCATCGTTGTGCTTCTCAGAAGCAAATCTTTAAACTGTTCTTCTGGGGTAGACGCCATCAATTCATGCTGTTAAACGCTGTTGAAATGTACGACAAAAGATGGAAACACCGCTGGGGTTGATTGTACCTCGACCATAATAATCCCAATCTGTCGTTATATCTCTATGAAATCCTACATACTGATACCTGGGTTGATGTTGGTGCTCAATAGTTGTTGGAATCATAAATCACCCGCGCACGTAACTCCGACAAAAATACTGGAGGTTGAGATCGGCATGAGCCCGGATGAGGTAGTCAAAATTCTTCGCGAGCCGATCAAGGCGTATGGCAATACGTTCCAATATACCAAAGCCTATGCCATGAATTATCCCATGTTGTGGATTCATTTCGATTCAACAGGTGTGCACCAGGTGTATGCTAAGTTTTACGATATTGCCGATGATCAGGGTGTGTATGGGCTGACTAGAGATTCGCAAACTGGTCAGATCAAGCAATGGGGTGTGCAAGCATTGTATACCTATTTCGATTGAAGATGGGATCTACTCCTTGAGGTTTTCCAATTCCTTTTCAAAATCGTATTGCAAATCTTCGTGTAAACCGGTCATGGATTTCTTAATCAATTGCAATTGACGTTGGTACAGGTTGTGAAGTTGGTTGCTTCTTTTGAGATCTGGAACATGCGTTTTGAGTAAAGCGCAATAGTGGAGGAGGAGCTCTACTTCAGTCGCCTTTTTCTTAGAATACCGAATATACTTCTTCGTGTTTCGAAGCACTTTACGAACACTCTTCTTGACATAATAAAGCGAACTGTGATTGATGCCTTCAAATTCGGAGTTCATTTCAGCCTTGACCGATTGAATGTAAGTCATTTCGTTATTTGCATTAAACAATAAATATGTCAGCAACTCCTTGTTCTCTTTTTTGAAGCGTGCCAGGTGTAGGCATAAATCGGTGAGTTGCCTGGTTGAACAATACGATAATTCATCCTTAATTTCCTTTACGGTCGCCGTCCTCATACAATCAAAAGTATGCATTGCGTTTGAAATTCGTTAGCTTACTGAACAAATTACTGAAGCGATTGTAGGATTTAGGGCAACACTTTATGTTCATTTATACATTGGCTTTACCGGATGGTTAATTGTTCTATTGTTGGTGGCGATATATGCTGCCTACTATTACTATACAAAGTGGCAGGAAGAAAAGACCCGAAACGAGGAATTTCTTCAAAACGATGAGGAAGAAGCTGTTATTGAAACCTGGTGAATCAGTCGAGATAATAACTCGAGCGGATATGCACAACTTCATCATTTTGAATAGAGATGGAGCGAATGCGGTAGTCCTCACTCGTTGGAGAGTCGCTGTACAAGAGATAATGGGTTTCGATCGGATGATCCTCAACATACCGTCTTATTGGAGCACCTAAAATGTCATGTACTTCTTCAACAGTCATGCCTTTTCGTATCGATAAGAATTTGTCGTCCGTATAACCAGGAGCATAGCGGGTGTTTTCACTTCCTCGGCTGGTGCGTTCAAACAGTAAACCAGAATAACCGTCCAAGCGAATTTTTGGAATCGCCATTTTAATGCCGAATAGAACGAGTACTGTAGTTAGTGTACACGCAAGCAATAAGGTCAACGTTCTATGCATACAAAAGGGTCTATGATGTATACGAAGTTCCATGCGATTTAGTGTGCTCAGGCATCATCATTCGATTCAGGGATAAACCAATTAGGGGTCTTAATGCTTCTTAAACCTAGTTTAGGATCATAATTTTTTCCCAGATATTGCGGGTCAAATTAGCGGTTAACTCTTCAATCTCGTTTACTGCTTTTATGATGCCCTCGTCCGGTAAACTTTGTGCATATAATGCTGCAATCTTGGCAACCAGTGCACTGGCTTCAGAACAGTAATCGAGGTAACGTTGTAATTCAAAAGGAGTCAACAATCGTTTGGGTGAATGCTCCGTATTCACGTATCCCGATTTTGAAGAATAGGGGTCTTTGGTGAGCTGATGCATGTCAATAACGTGAGCAACGGTTCTCAATTGATTCAAAGCTTGAAGCGTACGTTTGCGTTTGATTCGAGCCTCGGTGGTTACCATGAAGTAGATGGAGGCACCAAGCAGCACCAGATCATTGATTATGGCCTCTGCCAGCATAACGATATTGGAGAACGTGGTATTTTCAATCTTTAGGTCGACATAGGAAATGCTATAAATAAGGCCACCAAGGCCAATTAATATCACAAAGGCGGAGATGCTCCGAATCCACAAATTGGGTTGAGATATCCAACGGATATTGGATTCAGTTTCTTTACCCAATTGCAGAAGTTCAAGGCACAATGCCTTGAGTCCAGATTCGGGGAAACGGTCGTCAATGCGATGCACCAACCGATCGATGGTTTGGATGATTAGTTCTGAATTTAGTCTGATGTTGCTCATTCGATTTCCTCAAATATAAGCAACAAAAAAAGCCAGTCCTGATCTTCCTATTTTAGGACCGGACTGGCTTTGTATTTAATTCTCTGGTATGCTTACGCCTCTGCTTCTTCGTAAGCCGATAAAGGCAAGCAAGCGCAAACCAGGTTACGGTCACCGTAAGTGTCGTTAACACGAGATACTGAAGGCCAGAATTTCTTTGCCTTAACCCAAGGACGTGGGTACGCAGCCATTTCTCTCGAGTACTTGTGTGTCCATTCGCTCGCGGTTACGGTTTCAGCCGTATGCGGCGCATTCACTAATAGGTTGTCGTCTTGCGCGTACGTTCCATTTTCAATGGCACGAATCTCTTCGCGAATCGATAGTAACGCATCACAGAAACGGTCCAACTCTTCTTTGCTCTCACTTTCCGTAGGCTCTACCATTAAAGTGCCGGCGATAGGGAAAGATACCGTAGGAGCGTGGTATCCGTAGTCCATTAATCGTTTTGCAATATCCGCTACCTGAACTCCGGAAGTTGGCTTCAATACACGTGTGTCTACAATCATCTCGTGTGCAACTGTTCCGTTTTTACCCGTGTATAACATTGGATAAGCACCGTCAAGCTTCGCTTTGATATAATTCGCGTTTAGAATGGCAATCTTGGTTGCTTCTTTCAATCCTTTGGCACCCATCATTTTGATGTACGCATACGAGATTAACAAGATGCTGGAGCTGCCAAATGGTGCGGCAGATACAGCCGACATGGACTTGTCTCCACCAATATCCACCACAGAGTGACCCGGGAGGTAAGGCAACAGGTGTTTTGCTACACCAATTGGACCCATACCTGGTCCGCCACCACCATGAGGAATACAGAATGTCTTGTGCAGGTTCAGGTGACAAACGTCAGCACCAATCAAGCCCGGATTTGTTAATCCCACCTGAGCGTTCATGTTTGCACCGTCCATATAAACCTGTCCGCCGTTTTCGTGAACAATAGAAGTTATATCCTTGATGGTCTCTTCATACACCCCATTCGTAGATGGGTAGGTAACCATGATACAGGCAAGGTTTTCTGCATGTTCTTCAGCCTTCGCCTTAAGGTCTTCAAGGTCGATGTAGCCGTTCTCTAAACATTTTACAACAACAACCTTCATACCTGCCATTACTGCACTCGCCGGATTCGTTCCATGAGCAGAAGAAGGGATCAGAGCGATGTTACGATGTCCTTCACCGCGATCTTTGAAGTATTCACGAATAACCATTAACCCGGCATACTCGCCTTGAGATCCGGCATTAGGTTGCATGCTCATGCCTGCAAAGCCGGTAATTTCAGAAAGGTCGCGATTCAATTCTTCGATCATTTCGTAGTAACCATCTACCTGGTTGCGAGGAACGAATGGGTGAATGGCATTGAATTCGGGCCAGGTAACGGGGATCATCTCGGTAGTTGCGTTCAGTTTCATGGTACAACTTCCAAGAGAAATCATTGAATGCGTTAAAGAAAGATCTTTGTTCTCAAGTCCTTTGATGTAGCGCAACATTTCATGCTCGATGTGGTATTTGTGGAACACGTCGTGCGTCATGAACTCAGAAGAACGTTCGATGCCTTTGTCCCAGTTAAGACTTAGGTTATTAGCGTACTCTTCAACATGTACTGAAGCGGATTTTGCTTCGGCGAAGCAATCTGCTATAGCTTGAATATGTGCAAGTTCTGAGGTTTCATCGATGGAGATACCGATGAAGTCACCTCCGTTTCTGAAGTTAATTCCCTTCCCTTCAGCAATACCAATGATGTTTGCAATTTCTTCGGATGATAATCCGGAAACACGAAGTGTATCAAAGAAGTTCTTGTTGTCTTGTGTATATCCAAGTGTAATTAAAGCACTGTTCAGTACCTGGGTTAAGCCATGAATTTTACCTGAAATGTTTTTCAAACCTTGAGGGCCATGGTACACACCGTACATGCCAGCCATAACAGCGAGTAGTACTTGCGCCGTACAGATGTTTGAAGTCGCCTTGTCACGTTTAATGTGTTGCTCGCGTGTTTGTAACGCCATACGCAAGGCGGGTTTGCCTTTGGCATCCATACTTACACCAATGATTCGACCAGGAATCTGACGTTTGTACGCTTCGCGTGTTGCGAAGTATGCCGCGTGTGGTCCACCATAGCCTAATGGTACGCCAAAACGTTGCGTGTTGCCTACAACGGCATCTGCGCCCCATTCACCCGGAGGCGTG
>DIYD01000223.1:0-1126 GCA_002428905.1 Bacteroidetes bacterium UBA6063
ACGTGATTGATCGCATTACAAGTATTACCGGATTGCCCTTTGACTTTTATGAAATTGATATCTGCGACACAACTGCATTGGAAGCGGTGTTTGCAAAGGAAGATATTTCAGGCGTCATTCACTTTGCTGCCTATAAAGCGGTTGGAGAATCCGTTGAAAAACCCGACGCATATTATCACAATAATATTTCTGGTTTAATTAGCCTGATTAGCTGCCTTAAGAAATATGATATTCCATCGGTCGTTTTCTCTTCATCATGTACTGTTTATGGCGATGCGAAAGAAAGTCCGATTGACGAAGACCAGCCTATTGTTGAAGCCATATCACCCTACGGTACAACAAAGATTGTTGGTGAGCAAATTCTGTTCGATTTTGCACGCGTGGCCAACACAAAAGTCGTAAGCTTACGCTATTTTAATCCAGTTGGCGCACATCCTTCGGCACAAATTGGGGAGCTACCTTTGGGCGTACCGAGCAACCTGGTTCCATATATCACACAAACGGCAATAGGCAAACGCGAAAAGCTAACCATCTTTGGTAACGATTATAACACCCCCGACGGCACCAACATTCGTGACTTTATTCATGTTGTTGATCTTGCGCAGGCTCATGTTAAAGCCGTGGATTATGCCGGCTCTGAGGATTTCTCTATTGAGGTCATTAATCTTGGAACGGGGAAAGGACATTCCGTACTCGAGGTAGTCCATGCCTTTGAAGAAGTGAACAATATCAAACTTAATTATGGCATTGGTGCGCGCAGGGCAGGTGATGTCGAGCAGATTTGGGCAGATGCCAGCAAAGCCAAAAAGGTTCTTGGCTGGGAAGCTAAGCTCGATCTCAACGAGATGATGAAGTCTGCATGGGCCTGGGAGCTTCAGCTACAGAAAAGTTAGAAGAAAGGCTTATTCTCCAGGAAATACCACACAAAACCTGGTATCAAAAAGATAAAATCTCCCCAAAAACGGTAACGTTCGTCTTCAGCAAACCGTTCTTCCTGAACATACATAATTAACAGCACATTGAACATGAGCAGGAATATTACCGAAGTGGTTAGCTTTACGGGAGACGTCACCATGAATGTCCAAATCAAATACAGGAAGAAGGCCGAAGCCATGGTGTGTAAGGC
>DIYD01000223.1:1196-12149 GCA_002428905.1 Bacteroidetes bacterium UBA6063
CTTTACCCCATGCGGTAGCGGCAGATGCAAGACCGTTTTCTGTGTCAGACTCAAAGTCGAAATAGGAAAATAAGATAAGGTTCGTAAAGTTGATAAACACCATGCACAGCACAATGGTGATCGAAGACAAATCAAATCCAAAATTACCACTTAAACCGGGGAGCACAACCATACCTGCACAGACTACCACAGACACAAAGAGCTCCTTACCCCACTGCAAATGGCGTTTCAACAGGTGAATGATTACGAAATATACCACCACACACAAACCCAGAATCAAACCCGCCTTTAACATTGATTCCGATAAAAAAAAGTAAGCGATCAGCGCATTAAAGACGGTTAGTGCGATTAGACTTGGCACCAGTATGTTTCTGTACTTGTAATGGACGTAATGCCGAACCGATACGGCTTTTTCTCTCAGTTTGAGTCCATCCAGGATGTGATCGAGACTATAGATGATCCACACCGTGGACCCCAACAACCAGTAGAAACTTAAAGACAAGCTTCCGGAATACAATTGTGCGAAAAAATAAGATGTAGAAAGACTACCGGCTACAACTAAAAGACTGAAACAGTTTATGAACTGAACAACAGAAAGATCAGAAATGTTGAGATCGTCATGCTCGGAAGCCATGATTAAGCTTCCGCTATAACTTCTTTTACTTCAGGATACACTCTGCGAATGCTTTCTTCTATTCCTGCTTTCATGGTGATGTGGCTGATTTCACAACTTCCACATGCGCCCAAAAGACGAAGGCGGACAACATGGTTGTCATCAACGCCAAGTAATTCAACATCTCCACCATCTGCTTTCAAGAACGGTCGGATGTTTTCCAAAGCCTCTTCTACTTTCTTATGTGTTTCTTCCGTCACCATGACATATTATATTTCGAAGGTACGTTAATTTGATAAACTACTCACGCCATTTTTAATGGCCACTTGCCTTGCCATTTCACCGGCAAGCTTTTTATACGCATCTGCGCTAACGGCATTGTGCGATACGGCTTTGCCTTCATCGCCAGCCTCTCGAATGGCTTCTACCATTGGAATCTCGCCAAGTAATGGAAGGTCAAACTGATCGGCTAGCTGCTTCCCACCCCCTTTTCCGAACAGGTAATACTTCTTATCGGGCATATCTTTAGGCGTGAAGTAACTCATGTTCTCTACTACACCAAATATGGGCACATTGATGTTTGGATTTAAGAACATGTTAATCGCTTTCTTACAATCGGCCAGCGCCACTTCCTGTGGCGTTGTAACTACAATCGACCCGGTTACAGGAACCTGTTGCGCAATAGTAAGATGGATATCGCCGGTACCCGGAGGCAAATCTAAGATCAGATAATCCAAATCACCCCAGTTTACATCGGTCATAAATTGTTTGATGGCCGATGAAGCCATCGGACCTCTCCAAACGATTGCACGGCCTTCTTCTACCAGAAAACCAATGGAAACCACCTTAATACCATCACTGGTTAAAGGCTCCATTTTTCCATCTACCTGGCCCGGCTTCCTGCCCTGCAATCCAAATAAGGTTGGAATACTTGGTCCGTAAATATCTGCATCCAACACACCTACCTTTGCACCTGCATCAGCGAGACTGCGTGCCAGATTGACTGCCACGGTTGACTTTCCCACACCACCTTTACCACTGGCCACAGCAATGACATTTTTAACATCGGGCAGCACCTCTTTTACTTCCCGGCTCGATGTCACTTTACTCGTCATATTCGGATGAACATCAAGGTCTTTAGCAACAAAATGCTTCACTGCATTTACGCAGGCATTTTGGATCATATCTTTCATTGGACAGGCAGGCGTGGTCAATTCCACATCGAACTTTACCGTTTTATCCTCAATTTCAATATTCTGAATCATGTTTAACGTCACCAGGTCTTTTTTTAGATCTGGATCATCCACATGGCTCAGTGCGTGTAATATTTGCTCCGAAGTAATACTCATTTTGTTGGTTTTTTACCGATCATTCTCAGGTTCATCTTTTTAATAAAAAAGCCAAAGAATTTGCGTTCACCAAAGATGGTTCCAATGGTGAACAACATAATCTGATAGATTACATATATGGCGAGCAACCGGATGATAATCTCTAAAACAGCACTATCAAACTCGATTCCCAGAAAGGTAAACAACCCTCTTCGAACGAGCATCGTAGCCGAACCGGTAATTGCAAAAACCAGGAAAATTTTTGCCATACGCATGTCTGACTCAACCTCCCATTTAACCTTAAGTTTATCCCAAAGTCGCTTCACGCCGCGAAATTACAATGTCTTATTACCAATAACGTTATACATCTAGGTTAGTTTTGCTGAAAACGGAATTTACTCAACATGAAACGTCTCTATTGGATTGTCCCCATTCTGCTCATCCTTGGCACCTGGCTCTACTTCAACTATTCTACTTCGGATTCGATAGATGCTATGGCTTTAATTCCTTCCGACGCCTTGTATGTGGTCGACAGTGAGCAACCCATTGAAAGCTGGAAGACAATCTCCAACCATACCATGTGGCAAGACATCAAATCACACCCCTACCTGGAGGATTTGACGGAGCAGGCGAACTACCTCGACACACTCCTTTTGGAAAACCCAATTTTGTTTAAAGCACTTGGTCACAGACGGCTCGTGATTTCGGCACATAAAACAACGCGTACCGACTACGATTTTTTGTTCGTTGTGGATCTCAAAAACAGTGCAAAGAAGCAGGTGGCGCTTACGGCTATTCGAGAAATCTATGAATTATCGGGATACAACGTCACCGAAAAAAAGCATAAGGATCACATCATTTATCAAACATCTAAAGGCAATGAAGATCCATTTTACCTCACTCAATTTAAGCAACAACTTATTTGCTCCTATCGTCTGTCATTTATTCATAAAGCACTTTCAGACAAACACGAATCCAAGCTAATCCATAACCCGTCTTTTAACAACCACATCAATCATTTCAACAAAGATGGATTGGGTCAGGTCTACGTTAATTTTAACCTGTTGGACAAACTCGCGATGTGTTATATGGACGATGGCATGGACGTGATGAAGGATATCCGCGATATGGCCACCATAAGCGCATTAAACCTATATCAAAATGAAACCTCCTGGCACGTTGAAGGTGTGACAGCTCTTGACAGCAACCCTTCTTTCCTTAGAGCCGCTCTTGACTCCAGACCTCAACCAAGCAGAGCAAGTCATCTATTATCGAATCGCACCGCCTGGTTCTTAAGTTTAACTTTCGAATCGTTTTCTGAATTTCAAGATGCTCTGTTTGAAGCCGACAATGCTTTGAAATCGAGCTATGAAACCAACACCAAAAGGTTAGAAACCGTATTAAATATCTCCACCGAGCAAGATCTCACATCGTGGATTGGAAATGAAGTTGTGGTGGCTCAGATGCGTAAAAATCGCGTATTGAATAAGGACGACAATTACGTAGCCCTTGTCCGGACTTCAGATCGGCGGCACGCAGAAGAACGACTCAACTATATCACGGAGCAGATTAAATCCAGGACACCGGCAAAATTCAAACAGATTGAATACAGGAACCATGTCATCCGGTATCTTGACATTAAAGGCTTCTTTAAAACTTTTATAGGTAAGACGTTTGACAAGATACAACGACCTTATTACCTTTTTCTGGAAGACTATGTAGTGTTCAGCAACAGTCCGTATACACTGGTTGGTTTGATCGAGGATTATGAAAACAAGCGGAGTTTGATTCATGACAAACGGATGCCGCAGATAGAGCCCGCGAACGTTACGGTGTATTATGCTCCCCCGAACCTACACGCAGCAATAGCTCCATTGATCAACGGCGAGTCGAAAAAAGAATTTAATGCAAACAAGGTATACTTCGATCAGTTTGATCATGGGTTAATTACACTTAAGAAAAAAGGGAAAGACGTTTCTACCATACTCCTACTTCAGAAATCAACAGTAAGTAACGAACCTGAAGCTATTGAAAAAGACTACAATAAACTCTATCGAAAATTCGCGCAGGAACGAGACATCAACAGCGAAACGTTTGTGTTGGAATGGATCAAAGACAATCAATACGTGAAACGGTTTCCTGGTTCTGAGACCATAGCCATCAAAGCATCTACCAAAAAAGGTGTTTTACATGGTTCCTATGCAGAGTACGATCGGGAAGGCAATATCCTTATTGAAGGCAAATACAAAAACGGGCAGAAGAAAGGTACCTGGAAGTATTACAACGAAGACGGGACTGTACGCAAGCGAAAGTTTTAGCACAAAAAAAGGGCAGCTGTAAGCTACCCTTTGAGTTAAATATTGTTTCAGATCAGCCTTTTCGGCTATCGGCATAAGAGAACACTTTTTTCAACAAATCTGTTGTGCGTTCTACCGGATTTGCCCGGATCAGATTCTCTTGTTTGTTGATCTCGGTAAACAAGGCCGTCATCGCCTTTTCGGTTACATAAGCATCCAAATCCGTTGTGATCTGTTTAGCCATAAACTGGTTGTACAACGTACTAATATCTTTCCAAGGCTGTGTAGCATTTACCTGGTCTAACGACTTCTTAATCACAGGTTGAAACTTCGCCTGCAATTGTGTTGATGTTACACGTTTCAGATAATTGGTGCCTGCACCATCTCCTCCGGTTACTATGTTAAGCGCGTCAGTGATTGTCATTGATGTAATGGCATTAACAAAAATGGGTTTCGCTTCTGTCATTGCATTTTCCGCACCACGGTTCATGGCCGTTACCAGGTTGTTGATGTGCTTACCTAATAATGCCTGAGTGAACATATTGCCCTGAATCTTCTGCTCTAAATCACGCACCTCTGGTGGAAGTAACACCTTGTACAGTTCGTTTTTCAGGAAACCATCTGTCTTCCCTAAGAAACTAGTTCCGGTGGTAACACCAGCCGTTAATGCTTCTTTCAACCCTCCGGCTGCTTCGCCCTCGGTTAGAATGTTCTCCTGAATAACACCACCGGCGTCTTCCATTACCTGAAATAAGGAATCACATGAGCTCAAGCTTAAAGCAACACCGATAATTAATAACCATCTTTTCATTTTATATACTGTTTAATTCTACTCAATTTGGTGTAACGCAACCAGTGCGGGAAATTACTCAATTGACTCGTATATCACATCCATAATGTTGGATCGAACGCTCATTCTGACTAATTTCTTATTTTCAGCCGTTGGATACACCCTGTTCGATAAGAAAACATAAACTATGCCAGTTTCTGGATCAGCCCACATCTGTGTCCCCGTAAAACCGCTGTGTCCAAAGCATTTTGCCGAAGCGTAATCCGAAACCGGATTTACCTTACGTGCATTGGGTTCAGGTTTATCAAAACCAATACCTCTTCTCGAGCTACTTGATTGATATTTGGTAAACAATTCAATGGTCTCCGGCTTAAGATAACGATGTCCATTGTAAACGCCGCCATTCATTAACATTTGCATGATGGCTGCTACATCCGTGCTGTTCGAGAACAGACCTGCATGACCTGAAACACCACCTAACATTGACGCTGCCGGATCGTGAACGTAGCCATGAATTAATGTGCGTCTAAAATCACCATTTTTCTCGGTTGGAACGATCTGATTTTTACCAAATTTCTCCAACGGGTTGTACGTCATAGTTCGTAGTCCCATAGGTTGGTAAAATACGCTATCTGTAAAGCGATCCAATGTTGTATGCGTCACATTTTCAATCAGGTATTTCATTAATATCATACCCAAATCACTGTATTTATATTTACCCGGATTCTTTAGTTCGGATGTATAAATCGTGCCAAAAATGACCGACTGAAAGTCCTTACACATGTACAGGTTATCCGATACCTTTATGCAGAATTCCTCTGAAGGTTGTTTGTGATAAGTCGTATCGTAAATCGAATCGTTCGCCACGGTAATCTTGTAGAACGGTATCCAACTCTTCAAGCCGGCAGAATGCGTCAGTACCTGTTTGATGGTTACATCATTCTTATTGGTTGTATCCAGATCATGAAGATACTTAGACATTGGATCGGAAAGTTTTATTGCGCCATCCTCCACAAGTTTCATGATGGATAACGTGGTTGCGTTTACCTTGGTAAGTGATGCCAGATCGTATAAATCGTCCGCCTTCACCTTCTGACTGCCTTTGTACGTATGCTTACCAAATGATTTGTGATAAACCACTTTGCCATGCCGCGCCACCAATACCTGACAGCCCGGTGTAGCTCCTTTCTGAACGGCGTCGTTCGCCAACGAATCAATCTTAAGCAGATGATCAGCATTCATACCAACTTCTTTAGGCCAGGCATATTGTAATACCTGCTTTGGCTCAACCACTTTACGGCTAAACACCTTGAAGTCGTCTGTAACCGAGACCGGCAAATACGCATCCGCGCCTACAGCACCGAACATTAACTGAGCCGCTTTTGTATGGTTCATTTTATTGTCTTGGTACCCCATAACAACGGTATTCAGTCCGGCAAAACTTTTTAGGTTATAGGGATTACCAAAATCAACCAACACACATTTACTGACTTTGTTTAGGGATTTCACAAATTGAGCTGTACCACTGTTAACGCCGAAGTTGTTCTTTGGGTACCTGCTTGTCTGATGCAAGCTCACCAGCACCACGTCAAATCCAGCCAGCTTCTTGAGCATGCTGCTTGCCTGTGCTTCATTCACCACCTTTGGCAAATGGAAGTCTGTGGTTTTATGATAGTTCTTTGCTGTTTTCTGAAAGACATTGTTGGCCACTCCACCAATCGAGAGTGTAGCAATTTTAGCCGGGCTGTTTATCTCAATTGGAAGTACATTGTTCTTATCCTGAACCACGCACAGCTGCTTTTCGATCAACTTGTTCAGCAAAAACTCTGCATAGGATGTGTTCAAGTCTTCGATCAAGCTGTCTTCCTTTATAAGTTCAAAGTGATTTAACCCCGACCAGTACTTATGGTAGAGCACTTTCTTTACCTTGTCTTCTACATATTTTGCCGTAAGATCGCCCGTACGAATGGCCTCCTTAATTAGGTCAATGGCTTTGGGCACATTACCCGGAGCCAACAAAATGTCGTTACCCGCTTTAAGTGCTTTGAGTTCTAGTCCGCCCGGTTGATGAAACTTTGCCACACCTTGCATATTTAGTGCGTCGGTAAAGGCAAGCCCTTCAAAACCCAATTCGGTACGGAGCAAGCCGTTAATTCCTTTTTCGGAGATGGAAATTGCAGTTTTGGGTGTGGGATCGATGGCTGGTATGTACAAATGCGCTGTCATCACACTCATTACACCACTATCAATTAACGATCGGAAAGGGTATAGCTCTATGGAATCGAGTCGCGCTCTACTGTGATTTATTACTGGTAAGTCTTTATGCGAATCCACATCGGTATCACCGTGTCCTGGAAAGTGTTTTGCACAGGCCATTACATTCTCGTCCTGCATCCCCTTGGCATAAGCCCATCCTTTCTCTGCTACTATTTTTTTATCCTCTCCAAACGATCTGTAGTTGATCACAGGGTTATTTGGGTTGTTATTGATATCGATAACCGGGGCAAAATTCACGTGAATTCCCATGCGTTTGCACTGACGGCCGATTTCCCTTCCCATCTGGTAAACCACTTCAGGGTCTGATATCCCACCTAAACCCATTTGATACGGGAAATGTGTGGTTTTACTCAATCGCATTGCCAGTCCCCATTCACCGTCAATGCCCACCATCATTGGCACGTTAGATATGGTTTGAAATTCATTTGTAAGGCGCACCTGTGTGATTGGATCACCTTTAAAGAAAATAACACCGCCGACTTTATGACGCTGGATGGTACTTCGAACCTGATCAAGATGAACCTTTCCATATGTTGGTCGTACCTCTATCATCATAAGCTGTGCAATTTGCTCGTCAAGCGACAAAGACTCGTAGGTGGTATCCACCCAGTCCTTCGCCTTATTATCGGGCACAGGAGCAAAGCCTGATGATGTAAGCAACACCAAAACAGACAATAAGAATATTTTAGATAGAGATAACTTCACTTGCAGATAGATAAGTTCAAAAAGCGTACCCGCAATGTTAGGTATTTCAAGCGCGCCATGCTGTTCATTTTATCAACCAGTATCAGACATTGTCCAGCACAGGTATAACGAAAAACGCAGCGATATAATTTTACTTCCTCCCAAACCGTTAGATATAAAAACGAAACAATTGAAAAAATTTACTTTAATACTGATTATCAGCTCGTTATCTTTCGCTTTACTGTGGGCTTGTTCTACAAGTCCGGAAAGAACTCAAACCTTTTCATACGAAGAAGAGGTTATGACACATGTCGGAAAAATACCAACACCTAAGGGTTATGAACGCATTTCGGTCAAACCAGCGTCGGTAGGAGCATATTTCAGAAACTTGTCCTTAAAAGAAGACAATACCGTTTATCTTTATAACGGGCAAAAAAAATGGAATCAACGCGCCCAGTTTGCCGTAATCGACATCGACGTGGGCAATAAAGACTTGCAACAATGTGCTGATGCCGTTATGCGATTGAGAGCCGAATATCAGTTTCATTCGGGTAACCACAACGACATTCAGTTTCACTTTACAAGCGGCGATCTGGCCAAATGGACCCGCTATGCGGAAGGCTATCGGGCGAAGATTTCTGGCAACACTGTTCAATGGGTTAAATCTGCCCAACCCGACACCAGTTATGCCTGCTTTCGCAAATACATGAATTTGATTTTCAGTTATTGCGGCACGCTGTCTATGAATCGGGAAGTCAAACCAATATCGGCGGCTAATATCCGGCCCGGCGATGTATTTCATCAAACAGGAAATCCGTATGGCCATGCGGTAACCGTAATGGACGTTGCCGAGGATTCCACTGGTAAAAAGGTATTCATGCTATCGCAAAGTTATATGCCGGCACAGAGTATTCATATTCTCCAGAACCCGAACAACAGCAAGCTTTCCCCCTGGTATTCGTATACCGATGGAGAAGAATTAGAAACGCCGGAATGGACCTTCCCTGCAGGGAGTTTGAAACGGTGGAAGTAATTACGTGCTACGCAACATCTCAACATGGGGTATCCCATCCTCCAAATACATCTCGCCTACTGCCTGAAAACCATGTTTGGCATAATACTGAACGAGATACTCCTGCGCTGATATTCGGATCGGTTGCGCTCCAAATAACTCAGATATATATTCCAAGGTTCGGCTCATAAGCTCATCCCCAAGGCCTTCTTTCCGATGATCTTTGTGCACGGCAACCCTGCCTATGGATAGCTCGTTGTAGGATACACCGGGAGGAACTATCCGTGAAACAGCAATAATCTGTCCAGCATCATTCTGTGCAAAAACATGAACGGATTTAGGATCTTTGAGATCGACCTCCTGATACGCGCAATCTTGTTCTACCACAAACACCGCAGTTCGGAGTGCATAGATCGCATGCAATTCTTGCGTATGGAGGTTGGCAAAGGATTTCGCGAACCACTTTAATTGCCTCATGTTCAAAGGTTCAAAACGAGTTCCGGGGGTCTCCCAATCACGGCCTTAGCCCCTTTTACGACTATCGGTCGCTCCATCAATTGAGGATGTTCAATCATAGCCCCTATCCAGTCATATGTGTCTGGACTCTTGTCTTTGTAAGACTCTTTGAAGATCTTCTCGCCTTTTCTCAGTAGATCGTAAGGCTTGATACCCAGTGTTGTTATCAAGTGTTCCAGTTCATCTCTCGAGACCGGCGTTTTCATATATTCCACAATTTCAACCTCTGCCCCTTTATCCTGCAACAACTGAAGCGCTTGCCTACTCTTGCTGCATCTCGTATTGTGATATATTTTCATTCGGCTACTTCGTATTAACGAATTTCAGCTTAATGCTATGTGTAGTTTCTTTGCCCGTAATTGGATCTTTAAATGGATATAACATACTCAAATGCATGTCCATAGCCGTAAGTGAGTCAATATCTAAAACCTGTGGAGATTGCGTGGGGTCAAACGGGAAGCTGCTAAAATTCAATTTTGTTTCATTCTCCATGAAATTCCATTTACCGCCATCTTCACTTTGTGGATCATTCGCGTCGCATTTTGTAGGACCTTCATCCTGAAGAACGGTTGAATCTGCATTCAGGTACATCAGGTTATCCTTGTCACAATCTTTCACTTCTCCTCCACCCAATTGTTTTAAGAGATCCCAGTAGGTGTTTACCGTTATCTTATTTCCTAAGATATCCACTTCTATTTCAGGAACTATGGTTCCGTCAGATACCTTCCAGGCACCTTCGGTCACAAAATCGTGTCTTGTTTTTTGCACCGGTGGATTATCGTCATCAATAGGAGATTCATCTTCTGTACAACCGATCGTAAACATCAGGCCTGCGGCCATCATCCATAAAATTGCTTTTTTCATAACTCTAATTCTAGCCGCAAGATAGGGGCTTTTGCACATTGCCATGCCTCCTGGCTGTCATTTATTTCTAAACATTCTACGGGTTAACACTTTTTGCAATTCTCGATCAAGCACCAAACCTACAAGCCCGGAAACCTGGTCTTCCTTATCCAAAACCCATATTCGATTCAATTTCTTTTCCGAAACATCAACCCGATAAAGCATGCTTTTTAATCTCGACAAATCTGAATCGTAAACTGATCTGATATACCGCTGAAGTTCTTTACGAAACTGGTGATAGGCATGTGGGCCATCGTTCCAGGCAAAATCGCTGGCATCCGTGTTAAAATCCTTATGCAACTGTTCCAGTACCTCATGCAACAGGTCGTTTTGGTCAAGTATATCGGAAAAACGGGTTAATCCGGTCATCTACCTCACCCTTCCAATGCCAAACCTTGGATTCCATCTGAAATAGAACTCAGCAACGAAATCATGTGTTTGCTGATTTACGTCGTACATATAATTGGTGCGAAGCAGAAAATTCAGTTGGTCAGCAATTGGTCTTTCCCAAAAAATGCGAGCCATAAACAGCT
>DIYD01000028.1 GCA_002428905.1 Bacteroidetes bacterium UBA6063
CTTATTGAACAATGCGGTTGGAAGGGCAAGCAAATCGGCAACACCGGCAGCCACAAACAACAAGCACTCGTTCTTGTTAACTATGGAAATGCTACAGGTGACGAAGTCAAAAAACTTGCCTTTGACATCATTGCATCGGTAAAGGAAAAGTTTGGAATACAACTCGAACCAGAAGTAAACATCCTCTAATGGACAACTGGAGCATCAACAAATCAATTATTTACGAGGACAACCACCTGATTGCTGTAAATAAACCCGGCGGAATTCTTGTACAGGGCGACCATACGGGAGACAAGTGTTTGGCCGACTATGTGAAGGCATATATCAAAAAGAAATACAATAAACCCGGAGACGTTTACCTGGGAACAATACATCGTATTGACCGTCCTGTAAGTGGTTTGGTCATATTTGCCAGAACTTCAAAGGCACTGACGCGTATGAATAAAATGTTCCAGGAAAAGCAGGTAAAAAAATCGTACTTCGCCTTGCTTCAAAAAAAGCCGCGCAAACTTTCGGAAGACCTTACGCATTGGTTGGTCAAGATGGAAGACAAGAACATCACCAAAGCACACGACAAAGAGGTTAATAAGTCGAAAAGAAGCATGTTAACCTATAACTACATTGGTACCGCCAATCATAAATTTCTCATTCAGGTGGACCTAAAAACGGGCCGATCCCATCAGATCCGTACCCAATTGGCCAAAATTGGCTTTCCCATTTCGGGTGACGTAAAATATGGGAGTAGAAAAGGCAAGGGCAACTATATATACCTGCACTCGAAAAGTCTTGAGTTCATTCATCCTGTAAAGAAAGAAAAAGTACTTTTGCAATGCCCATTGCCAGATGAAATGAATTGGAATTTCTTCAAGCAATTTGAATAGAGAATTAGTACTTATTTATATATCATAATCGTAAGATGAACGGATTTTTTAACGTACCCACACCGAAAAATGAGCGCGTAAGAGACTATGCTCCCGGCGCACCTGAAACGCTTGAACTTCAAGCAAAACTAGCTGAAATGAGAGCTGAGCAACGCGATGTACCTATGTATATTGGTGCAGAGGAAGTTCGCACAGGAAATACGCAAACGATGCATCCGCCACACGACCACCAGCATACACTTGGTCAGTTTCATCGTGGTGAGAAGTCACATGTTGAAGATGCAATTAATGCGGCATTGGCCGCTAAAGAAGATTGGGAAAACCTAAGCTGGGAAAACCGAGCTTCTATATTCCTAAAAGCGGCAGATTTAATCGCCGGCCCTTACCGTGCCGAGATTAATGCAGCCACGATGTTGTGTCAGAGTAAAAACTGTTACCAGGCAGAAATCGATGCGGCTTGTGAACTAATCGACTTCCTGCGTTTCAATGTGCAGTACCTGACTGAGCTTTATGCAGAGCAACCACCAGAAAATGCTCCTGGCATTTGGAACCGCCTGGAATACCGACCTCTGGAAGGCTTTGTATTTGCGATTACCCCTTTCAACTTCACTGCGATTGCTGCAAACCTACCAGGTACACCAGCATTGATGGGGAATACCGTCGTATGGAAACCTGCCGAGACGCAAATTTACTCGGCTCATGTAATCATGAAGGTGTTTAAAGCTGCTGGTTTACCAGATGGAGTTATCAATTTGGTATATTCTTCGGGGCCTGATGCAGGCGACATTGTCTTCAAGCATCCAGACTTCTCTGGATTACACTTTACGGGTTCAACTGGCGTATTCCGCCACCTATGGAAAGAAATCGGAACCAACATTGCGTCTTACCGTACATATCCAAGAATCGTTGGTGAGACGGGTGGTAAAGACTTTGTTATGGTTCATAAGTCCTCAGACTCAAGTGAAGTTGCTGCGGCACTTGCACGTGGCGCATTCGAATATCAGGGACAAAAATGTTCTGCGGCTTCACGAGCGTATATTCCTTCAAACTTATGGGGAGACGTGAAGTCCAAGTTGTTAGCCATGGTGGCTGATATGAAAATGGGACCAACCGAAGACTTTGGTAATTTTATTAACGCCGTAATCGACGAACGAGCGTTCGATAAAATCTCAAGCTATATTACTGGTGCCAAGGCAGATGGTGCAGAGATAATTGCAGGAGGTAACTTCGATAAATCTAAAGGTTACTTTATCGAACCTACAATTATTGTAGCATCCTCACCGGATTACCGCACCATGTGTGAAGAGATCTTTGGTCCGGTGTTAACAATTTACGTTTACGAGGCAGACCAGTTTGAAGAAACCCTGGAACTGGTGGACAATACCAGCGAATATGCATTAACGGGTAGTATCTTCTCTCGTGACCGGTACGCGGTAGAATTAGCAACGAAGAAACTAAGAAACAGTGCAGGTAACTTCTACATTAATGACAAGCCTACGGGCGCTGTGGTTGGACAACAACCATTTGGTGGCGCACGAGGATCTGGTACAAACGATAAAGCCGGTGCAAAAGCGAACTTAATGCGTTGGGTAAGCATGCGTACGATCAAGGAAAACTTCGTACCGCCAACCGATTACGGGTACGCGTTCCACAAGTAACAAATAGAGATTTTTTCCCATAATGGGAACACATCTTGTTTTGCGACTCGCCACTCGGCCAAAAGTTTTAAGAACCCAATGGCGGGTCGCATTACTCTTAAACCACTCATAACCAACCAGATACAAAACCAACCAACCATCGCATCGTTGTTACATTTAGCCTAATTTTAGTCGTGGCACATGGATTGTGTTAGTAAAGGCGATAGGTAATTTTACTACTTAAAAGAGATAACTATGCGAAGGTTTGACTTATTAAATTTCTTTTACGGACTCGGTGCGGCTATAATCTTAGTTGCAGCCTTGTTCAAGTTTGTTGGCTGGAAAGGTGCCGACTTACTCTTTATTGTTGGTCTGGTTGGTGAGGCCATCATTTTCTTAATTTCCGGAGCACAACCCGTACTCCGTCAAAAGTTTTACGACTGGGAGCGCATCTTCCCTCAGTTGTCGAAAGACAATGAGGAAGAAGTGGCTAAGGTAAATCTAGAAAATGCAGAAGTCACCCAGGAACAACAAATTCAACAAATCATTCAATCTATCGTTGGCTTAAACACCTCTGTAGAGAATTTGAATGAAGCTACTCAGCGATTAACGGGCTATGTAGAAAAACTGGAAACCAATTATGAAATGGTGAACAGCTCTACCCTTGAATACCACAAGGAGATCAATAGCCTTAAAATCAAAATTGCTTCTGCCAATGAAAAGCTGAAAGAATTCGAAAAATATAAATTTTAATAGCCATGTCTACTACTAGTGCACAGCAACTGAGGCAGAAGGCTATTAACCTCCTGTATCTCATATTTTTGGCGTTGATCTTTACGTTCATCCCTTCCGACTTTGTGGATGCGGTTCAAAAAAGCGACCAGTCGCTTACCGTATTGTGCTCGGAGGTTGAAATGCAGACCAACCGCTATAATGCCATCGTTTTGAGTCACTTGAAAAGTGATCCGGTTGCGTTTGAAGAAGCGAAACTGAAGATCTTTGATATCGACAACAAGACCAATGAGCAACTCCAAAAAATCGATCAATTAAAGCTTGAATTGGTTCGTCAGGAAGGATACAACGACTTTGGGTATCTTGAAGGCGGTAAGCGCGAAAAGTTCGCCAATGAGCTCCTTATTTATGGTAAGAAAGCGCAAGAACTCTTTCGTTCGTTGGAAGAATTCAAACTCGACATTAGTCAGTTTGTAGATGTTGATCAGGTTGATCAAATCGATTCTATCCTCCCCCTCCGTGAATTTGAACGACGTTCTGACGGCGAACTGGTAAAAGCAGAACACTTTTACTTCTATAAGCACCCATTAACCATATCGATGCTCAACCTATCGAGTTTCAAAAGTAAAATCGAACTCATTCGAAGCTACGTCGTTGACAACCTGGTTACCAATGCATTAGACAATGGCTCCTACCAGATGCCAAGCGAGGTGCAAAAGATTATTGAAGCAGACAAACAAGTGGTTGGTAATAAGGAATTCATTCGTGTATTCCTTGATGAAATCAATTGGGATTCTGTAATCATATCTCAAAGCACAGAAGATCTTAAGCGCAATGAGGAGCTTAAAGAGCAGTTTGAGAAAATCAAATCTGAAATCACACTTGAATCGCTGAGCGATTCGGTATACGCCGTTGGAAAACCAGCACATTTCAATTTTGACTTCATTGAAGGCTCGGGTAAATCGGTTTCTATTGATCTGGAAGACCCCAATGGAGAGCATACCACCTATGTGCTTACCAAACCAGGTGAATTCTTGTTTGTACCGGAAACCAAAGGATATTATCAATTGAGATTTGACTACGGTGGATTTAATGGACGTAAGAACTTTAAGGTATTGGACCTTGATCCTGTATTGGATGACAATCGAATGGGAACCTTATATATTGGAATTAACAACGAACTTCAACTTAAAACAACTGAATTCGAAAACACAGATAATCTACAGGCTCGAATTTCGGATGGACGTATTCTGAAGAAAGGAAAGAACTTCTACGCTCGCGTAGAAAAGGAAGGTCAGGTGCGTATCGAAGTGTTTGCGGAAATGCCTTACGGCTTTGTACGTATAGCAGACAAACAGTACGTGGTTCGAAGTCTGAACCCTCCTATTGCCAGCGTAATTAACAAGCGCTCCGGAGATCAAATTTCAATCAATGAAATCGGTTCAATTAAGAACATAAGCGTTAAATCGGATGAATTGCTTGTTGAAGAAGAGTATTACATCTCGAGCTTTGACTTCACCATCATTTACAACGAGCACACAGCGATCTTAAAACCGATCGTAAACAAGGGGAACTCACTTAATTCGACAAGCCTGGATGCCTTGTCTAAAACTACCCAGGGCGACATTCTGATGTTCAGCAACATCAAGGCAAAATCGTCGCTTGGTACTGAAATATCCCTGGCTCCTATATCATTTTCGGTAACCAATTAATACAATCATCATGAAAACAACTATCATACATAAGATAATTCCGGTTCTGGTGATTGCACTGGCAAGTATGACCAGTTATGCTCAGAATGCGAAAAACTTCCCAAAGAGCATTGCGAGTAATATCACCCTGGATAGTGGCACGTACCACGTAAAAGGGAACAACGTAGTGGCCAAAGGCGCGACACTAACCGTGCAAAATGGCACTAAACTGCTCTTTGCAGAAAATGCCGTAATCCAGATTGAAGGCGGTTTGCTTATTCAGGGACAAAAGGAAGACTTTGTTCAAATAAGCAGCATTGACCACGAAAAACCAGGTATGGGCTTCTCGGTTCTGTACGACGACGAACTACCGGTTGACATACAATACGCCGACTTTACACAGCTTCAAAAGCCAATCAAATTAAATAAATACTGGTTACGACCGAGCATAAGCATTACAAACTCAATGTTCCATCACCTGAATCACGGTATTTACATGGAAATTCTGGAGATTGACAAGATTATCGCCTCATCGCATACCCTGGTTACCATTGCCAATAATACGTTTGCGAACAACACGGGTAGCATCATGATTTCAGATGCAGCGTGGGAGCAGTTGAGTTTTGACATCAACCATAACGTATTCTCCCGTAACGAATACATTGGAAGAGAGCTCAACGGTATTTTCACTACCCCCCTGTTTATCAACTACAATGAGGCAGAGTCTCAGTTACCACAACCCAAATTAGACAATAACAGCATATGTTATAACTACATTGGACTTATCGGTATAGATACGGTAGACTTCTTCCCAGTATACGTTACCACAGTGGGTTCTGCCGATCGAATTGACATCTCAAACAACTTCTTTGGGAAGGACGCAGAAAAGTACCTGGAGCTCAATGAAGAAATAATCCATGCCGCCCAACGTGCACCTTTCGTCGAGTTTTCCAATCCGTTAGAGACACCTGGAGAGGAGAACAATGGACACTTCTATAAAGTAGGTGTGAACGGTGTGGAAGTAGATAACCCAGGGTATGATCTGCATGTTGATCAGTTCACAGAGCTTATTGAGTTGATCTCGAATAAACCCGTGATCCCATCGGAAGATTTCGATGTGACTTATGTCTACCTGGATGACGACACACTTCGTCGGTATGAACTTAAGGTACGATTGGATTTTGAAAACAATAACCAACGGACTAAGATTTACCTCGAAGACAAAATATTAAAGAAAAAACTGAATGGCTATCTGGAAATCAAAGGATTTCTGGATCAAAACGGCTTTGAAGTCCCGATTGTAAATGTAGGCCTTCGCAATTACCTCAATCAAAATCGGGACTTTCTTTTCATGGTTGATGATTACACGTCTATCCCACGTGTAGACATGACGAACAAGAAGTTTGAACTCATGCCTATAGACACCACGATTAACGAGAATCAAGACACCAATCTCGACTTTAATCAGGAGAAACTGATTAAAACAGAGAAGTATTGGGACTTTGGTGTAAATACCAGCTCTACGATCTACTTTGGTGATTTGGCATTCACGTCGGTTTCCATTTATCTACCGAACGCAAGACCTCAGTTGGGTTTTCGATTTGGGTACAACTTCAACAAGAAGTGGAAGATTCAGTTTGCCCAGAATAACTTAATGTTATCTGGCGCCGATTCAAAAGAAACCGATATTGGAAAGAATCGTGGCCCTGGTTTCGATCGTGGCCTGTCTTTCCGAACTTTTGTGGTTGACCTGGGTGCTACCATGGTGTATCGTCCGTTTAAATACGAAACCATCAAGAGTTTTATACCAAGTGTGTATGCCGGTGTATCTGGATATTACTTCAATCCGCAGGCACAGTACGACGGTACCTACTACAATCTCAGGCCAATAGGCACCGAAGGGCAAACCATCGACAATCCCAATGGTGCGTATCAGAAATTTGGTATATCGATTCCAATGGGTATTCAAATTGAACGACACATTTCCCAGAAAATGCTGATCGGTTTCGGTTACACCTTCCATAAATTGTTTCACGACTACCTGGATGACGTAAGTACAGGTCGATACCCGGACGCAGAAGAATTAAAGGATGCAAATCCTGACCTGGGTGATATTGCGGTTAAACTTTCGAATCCAAACGACCAAACCGGTCAACGATCGTACAGTAGCGATAACGATGGATTCTCCTATTTCGGATTCACATTTACCTGGAAATTATAAAACTGAGTATGCATTTCTGAGCCTAATGTTCAGAAATGCATATTCGTTTAACGAACGATGTGTCTACAATTGACGATTGTACACATAAGTACTGTGCATAGCCTTCTAAATTTTCAATAAAAGTATATGCATTTGATTAAGTTTCTATTACCTTTGCACCCCAATTCCGAGGACATGGACTTAGTAAAGAAATTAGAAAGCACAATCATCAAGGCCGATTTGCCTGAGTTTGCAGCCGGTGACAACGTTACTGTTCACTATAAAATTAAAGAAGGAAACAAAGAAAGAATTCAGCCTTTCCAGGGAACTGTGATTCAGCGAAGAGGTAATGGTTCTACAGAAACATTTACAGTTCGTAAAATGTCTAGCGGTATTGGTGTTGAGCGTATCTTCCCGGTAAACAGCCCATTGATCGAAAAAATCGTCGTTAACCGTCGAGGTAAGGTCAGAAGAGCACGTATCTTCTACTTGAGAGATCGGACTGGTAAGAAAGCAAGAATCAAAGAAAAGCGAGTTTAACTTTAGCACAAATATTCTGAAAAAGCCTTCCGTTCAATCGGGAGGCTTTTTTATTTTTGTCACCCTTGCAAACAACATAAATACATGGCACTTAGCGATAAATACAATCCGCAAGAATTCGAGTCTCAACTCTATCAAAGTTGGCTCGACAATGATCTATTTGCATCTACCCCAGATGACCGTGAACCGTTCACTATTGTGATCCCACCTCCGAACGTCACCGGCATCCTGCACATGGGGCATATGTTAAATAACACCTTACAGGATGTGTTGATTCGTCGTGCCCGGATGCAAGGTTACAACGCGTGTTGGGTGCCTGGTACCGATCACGCTTCGATTGCCACAGAAGCAAAGGTTGTTGCCATGTTAAAGGAACAGGGCATCGACAAACAAGATTTAACGCGTGAGCAGTTCTTAAAGCATGCCTTCGAATGGAAAGAGAAATACGGCGGCATCATTTTGAACCAGCTTCAAAAACTTGGATGTTCCTGTGATTGGGATCGTACCCGTTTCACCATGGAAGACGACCTGTACCAATCTGTATTAAAAGTATTCGTAGACCTTTACGATAAAGGACTGATATACAAAGGCATACGAATGGTCAACTGGGATCCGCAAGGTCAAACGGCCCTGTCTGACGAAGAAGTTATTTACCGCGAGGTAGATTCAAGATTGTTCCATGTTCGCTACAAGATTGTAGATAGCGACGAGTACATTACCGTTGCCACTACCCGACCAGAGACGATACTGGGTGATACTGCAATTTGCGTAAACCCTGAGGATGAGCGTTATGCCCATTTAAAAGGTAAGAAAGCCATTGTACCCATAGTAAATCGTGAAGTACCGATCATCTTTGATGAATACGTACAGATGGACTTTGGAACAGGCGCATTAAAAGTTACACCTGCGCATGATATCAACGACTACAATCTGGGTATAAAATACAACCTGGAAGCCATTGATACCATCAACGACGATGGCACTATGAGCGAAGCAGCTGGATTTTTCATTGGAGAAGATCGCTTCGTTGTTCGGAAAACTATCGGCAAGAAATTAGAGGAGCTGGGCAATCTGGTAAAGATAGAGCCTTATCGGACCAAGGTCGGTTTTTCTGAGCGCACCAACGCCATGATTGAGCCTAAACTCAGTCAGCAATGGTTCGTAAACATGGAGGATTACCTGAAACGCAATCCAGAAATCCTTACAAAAGTGATGGATGATACCATTGAAGTACATCCAGCAAAGCTCAAAAACACCTACCGTCACTGGATGGAGAATCTAAAAGACTGGTGTATTAGTCGTCAGTTGTGGTGGGGACAACAGATTCCTGCATATTACCTGCCGAATGGAAAGTATGTAGTAGCAGAAAACGCAGAACTGGCACTGGAAAAGGCAAAAGACATTGACCCGAACATCACTGCAGATCAACTACGTCAGGATGATGACGTATTAGATACCTGGTTCTCATCGTGGTTATGGCCCATAAGCGTGTTCAATGGCATTAATGCGCCTGAGAACGATGAAATCAACTACTATTACCCAACCAACGTGCTGGTAACCGGACCAGATATCATATTCTTCTGGGTTGCTCGTATGATTATGTCGGGTTATGAATACCGAAGTGAGAAGCCGTTTAACGATGTTTACTTCACTGGTATCGTGCGCGATAAGCAAGGTAGAAAGATGTCGAAGCAACTGGGTAACTCGCCAGATGCAATTGGCTTGATGGACAAGTTTGGGACCGATGGTGTACGTATGGGGCTCATGATGGCCGCACCTGCTGGAAATGACCTGTTGTTTGATGAAGCGCTTTGCGAGCAGGGAAGAAACTTTGCCAA
>DIYD01000314.1 GCA_002428905.1 Bacteroidetes bacterium UBA6063
GCTTCATATGACCTTGCTTCATCCTCAGTATTTCCTGATGGTTCCATAGATGACCTGACAGGGTCAGATCCGTCAGTGCCTGGACAAATAAGATACATTCTTGAAATATCACATGATGATTGGGATGACCCAATTTTTATACCACTTCATTCATCTACACCGCATATGAACGGTAGTCGAATGACCTGGGGAGATATTGATCACCTGGAATATGGTCAATGTTATACGATTAAGGTTTTGATTCCTCCCAGTAATACCGTGCAGTCATCATGCGCCCCTCCCTCACAATGCTGGATAGCTTCCTCGATAACATGCACACCTTGCTTTTCTCCTTTAGTGCAGGTGTTTAATTATGGATGCAATCAGGCCTACCCGACCAGCGATTTATTGTATTGGGATTTCGTTAGCACTCCTGTTAGGTTTCAGCACAATACAAGTGGTATTATTCCACTCGATGATAATGATTATAATATATGTGATGACGGTGGTCTTCACGATGGCAAAAGGTTTCGTTTGCAAATCTGGGACATCAACAGCTCCACCCCGAGTGTTGGACCCGCAAACGGAGTTATCGTTGCTGATCTAGGATTTGCAACTGCTACCCCTACAGGGGCTTCCGGCTCGCTTAAGTGGGGGGAAGTAGATTGCGAACTTGAAGCTGAGAAATGTTACACCATGATTGTTTCAGTCTGGGAAAATAATGAATGGGTTCAGTCTGTGAGATATTGTTATCCTTGCTACGAACAATGTGCTGTAGGTGAAATCACTGCCAGTCCCGTTACGATTACACTAACGGCTTCCGGTGGAGTTACCTATCAGTGGAGTAACGGATCAACTTCTCCTAGCATTACCGTCCCTTGCAATGGGACTCAATATTGGGTAACTCCCTTTGATGCCAATGGTTGTGCCGGAAACCCAATATGCTTTAAAACACCAACCTTGATATTCGATGAATGTGAGCCTTAACTTAGCAAGATAATTTGAGGTTTGTCCGCAACGAACTTGCTCGGGGGTGTATTAATAGAAAAGGCTAACCAGTTGACTCTGTAGCAAAGGAGATTTGTACGAAAAAAAGAGTTCATCAATTCCTGATGAACTCTTTTGTAATGGGGTTTGGGGCATCCCCAACAAGATGATTGTTAATCAAGTCTACGGAGTGACAATCTATCTTGCTTTTTTCAAATCCTCTATGAACCCATAGCCCCTATATATTTACCTCATTATAAGAGTTCAAATCAATTCGCGGTAATTTTGAATTCATATTGTCTAGATTCAAATCGTTGTCGAAAAGTACACCCAGAATATCTCCTTTATGCTCATCACAGAAAACGGTAAAAGTACCAATCTTTGAAATTATCCTCCATGAAATAACAGATTTAGGTTTCGACCGTTCAAATGAAACTAACAAGTCCTCTATACCACTGATCCCAGCAATTATACTCTCGTTCATCATTTCAAACCTTGTTTTATATATATTAAATACCTTAGAGAATTGCACGGGCCCAAGTTTTCGGTACTTTGTTTTAGAATTTGACATAACACTATAACATTCCCTAGCATTAGCTATGTTTGAATTTCTCAGCAAAACAAGAATTGGTGTCATTTTATTTTCCATATTGATCAAATTAAGGTTTTTGAATTGGATGAACTGTATTTGCTTTAATTGGGCCCTCTATTAGTACTTCTTGTTCACTTGGCTTATATGTAGTCATTTTGAGTCTGGGATCGCCAATGGGTAATTTCAAAGATAGCATAACTCCATTACCTGATTTAACTGTTCCCCATCTCAGTGCTACTTCATAGCTATATGACCACGATGTATAATTGCTTTCGGTGTTACCCCAAGAATGCTCTTCAGGTGTAGCATCTCCTCCTTTAGGCATTGCGATCCCTTTCTGCGCAAAATGGTAGTTCTGGTGGGCTGAGTTTACACCTCGATATAAGGTTACACAATCCGCCCCACCACAGTCTCTATCACCTGCATCAGTTGGTACCAATACTAAGCCAATAGTACCTAAAACTCGCCCAGCCCCAAGTAATACATCATCTGGACCTATTCCATCATCTTCAGGTATCTTATCTTCACCCCCTCCTACTCCTCCTGGCGGAGTGTCATAGTCTTCAGGCGCCCTCTCACCACCTCCTTCACCAGGCATTGGAAGCCAATCCGGTGCTGATGTTCCTGGAGTCATGCTCGAAGCTGAGGCACTGGCTGGAGGTAACAAAGGGGCATGCCATCTTTCCTTATCTACCTCAGCGGTTTTAAATTCATCACCTGCATAAACCCATTCTAAATCTCCACTTGAATTCGGCAATAATGCATATAGTGAGCCGTCACTTTCATCGCGATATTCGTCATTCTCCTTATATCCTTCAGTAGTGGTAGGTGGTTCACCGAACCCTTTCCAGTCGACTATGGCTACGGGCGAATTACCAAAGTATGTATAAGTACTTTGCCATGCATATTTGTACTCCCATGGATCTGTACTTAAGAACCGCCCTAATCGTGATTCATAGATTCTAGCTTCAAAAGCGACCGCACCTACAGTTGTCTCAAAGTCTCCCTCTTTTCCATTAAACCCAAAGTTGTGATAGGCTGGACGAGTTTTTGAGTTTTCCTCGATTTCTCTAGACTAAAAACGAACCTTGTTTCGGTTTGTCTTTGTAATAGTCGTTATGTAGTTTAAGGCATCCCAATTATTCTTCTATAATTGTTGTTTCCCAGTATCCTCGCGTTCCACCAACTCGTTTTACATAACCTTTACTCTTGAGATGTTTTATATGTTTTTTAATAGCTCCTTCTTTGACACCTAATTCCTCACCTAGTTTCTGGTAACTAATTCTTTCATCATTCACAATTAAACTTAATACCTCTTTTTGTCTTGGAGTTAAATCTTTTAAGTCACTTATAGCAGCACCTTTTACGTCACCTTTTACGTCACCTTCATCTTTGTAAAAACTTCCTTCCGATTTGGGAAAAGACATTCGGATAAAATTATCCATAAAAATGAAACAATCTCTATTATATGCTTTAAGTATTCTTGGAACACCAGAACCTAAATGTTCAACCAGTTCAACATCTCTAAAAATTCGCATGATTTCTTTGTTTCTAGGCTTAGATATACCATTAAAGAAGTCTTCTTTACTCATGTCGTCTGGTAGTCTTCCTGCTGAAGTAATCTCCAATCGGTCACTAAATATCTCAAACTTAGGAGGCACTTCCTCAGCATAGTCATTATGCACAATGGCATTTATAACAGCCTCTCGCACTGCATTAGCATCCCATAATCTTCGTGTATTTCTATCTTGAGTTGTTTTCTGAGTATAGGTAGTATTTTCGAGTTCCAGTTTGTCTAATACGCTCTTAGTTGCTTTAATCAAACATTCATAACCATACTCCTCATTTTCCATTAATTCAATCCGATCTTCGCCTTTCCACTTTGCCACTTTTATTGAAGTGCTATTACGATCAGACATCATATAGCCTACATAGTTAAACTTTCCTTCATCCGTAAGTAAGTCCAGGTTGGCTGCAAACTCTCCCCCTAAAGTAAGGTTCTTTTCTTGATAGTAAATCCTTAACTGTTCAAAGGTTAAATCCTTACCCTTTATGGTTCAATTTCTGCTGACGTTAAACAATTAAAAACCTCTTAAATGAAAAGATAGCTAATCAGAAGGAACAGATAGTCAGTATTTTGGGGATTGATATATCTTTGCCTCAACTTTCAATTTGGGGCACTCTTATCCTCGGCTCTCTGTGTATTTACTTCCTTCTTCAACTAAAAAGTTTCATTTCCATATATCAGAAACTAAGTAGTGATGATTTAGTTAATTCGACTTGGATGTTATTGTTTGATAGCAATTTGTCGAAGGTTGTCTCAATACTGACTATATTTTTGCTTCCAGTAATCACGGGAGGGTTTGTTGTATGGAGATTATTTGGGACTTTTTCAACAATCAGTTTACTTTCTTTTAGTGGTTCTCTACTTATTCTCATGTCATCGGTGTTTAACTGGTTCTTGATTCAATCGTTTTTCAATACTCGACGGACATTGTCCACTTCGCTTGTTCAGCACGAGGAAAACTAATGATAGTATAATGAACAGGTAATTCAAGTCTTCAAAACCAAGGATAACTTATCAAAACAACGTTGAGCAAGTTCGTTGCTGATCATCTTGTCGGGTCAATCTAGAATTGAAGGTAATATTAAGACGATTGCTAGTCTAGAAACACGTCAAGGACATGAACCTGTCCATCTTTCTGTTCGTATCTAAACACTTTGGATCTATTCAGTATTTCGTTAACTATTTTAGCATCAAATTCATTATATCTATCGGCATAGTAATTACTAATAACCAAGACAAAAGATACTGTTCTGAATTCATCACCGATTTCCTTATTGGGTGATTTGAGATAATCGATTACTATTAACTCATTCAACTCAAGTTCAGTGTTGGCTTTCATAATTAACTCGGCATTACACGCTCGGAGAAATGCCAAATGGGTGTTGTTAATTTTTTGACCTGGGACAAGACTAATCTGGTTTGCCCCGATCTGTTGTAATCCGTCATAATATTGATAGTTTGAGATTTTTCCAATAGAGCTACTACCAACTTTATAGAACAAAGATTCGGGATACAAATCATCAGCGGTTCCCCAAATTTTAAGGTAGTACTGGTTAGCTAGTACCTGATCCTCCAAAAAATTGAAGGTCTTTCTTAGTACAGCATCGGTCTGAATTGATTTGTAGGTTCCTGGTTTGAAGTGTTCACTCTGATAAGCTAGGGTGAATTTAATAACCCTGTCCTTTCCCGAAACCGAATCCACTATTTTTACGTCTATTGTTTTTCCATAACCCTGGCCGATCTCACTATCAAGTTTATCTGGATTTAGGCTAGCAGCCAGCGTTCCCAATTGTTCAAGTTCTTGCTTTCGTAATTTTCTAACATCAATCTTCTGTAAAGAATCATTAATTTCTTTTTCTCTAATTCTTCGTTCAATCTCTTCCTCTATGTCATCAGGGTCTTTTGGTGGGGCAGGAACTACCGTGTCTTGTAGGCTCAGAAAGTACCGTCTAACCTCCTTTAAATTGTTCCGATTAATTCCAAATTTGTTGTCCAACTTCATTGGTCTTCTCACTCTATTTGAATCAATAACCCCAAGTAGTGTATCTACAGTAGAAATAGCATACAAGACCGAGTCTTTATTGGTTCCCACAGTATATTTCTGATACCTACCTTGATAAATATTATGACTATATACTAAGTATTTATACATCAAATAGTAATCAAGTGCTCTATTCTTGTCTCCAGGTGCTTTCTTCACAGAATTCAACCAAAATTTCGAATCTTTTGTATTCTTATCTTTGTACAATTTGCACGCCTTTCTAATTTTTCTTTTATCGCCAAATGACTGACCCGACACTCCAGAATAAATGAAAACGAAAAGGCATGTTATAGATACGAGAGTAAATAAGTGTTTCATCGTGTTAATTAGATACTTGTACTTTAAGCCAAACAATATTACTGTGGTTGTTTTCCATGCTTAATTCGAATGAATCGGTATGTGGTATTAATCGAAGATCATATTCAACATATTCTGCAATACTCCCACGAGTTGGACTTTCGTATAAATAAAACTCATTATTCAAATACTCTCCACTGACCTGTGAGATGTTGACTTTATTGATAAAGACGTCCCCTTTCTTGGCAATCTTGGGAAATTTACAGTGGGTCCACATGCCATTGGTAATGCTTCCAACCAAAAGATATCGATTCACTCCAGGCTTGAGATGGATTGGTTTTATTGATTGATCGTCCGGCTGTGATATCTCTTCATCATAGTCTACATTGTCTTCGGCACTCTCTGGTTCCGGTTCCACCGGTATCGCTTTTGGTTCTTCATTATCCTTTTTTGAGTCCGTTTTAAACTGTTCCCAACCTCTACTACCTAGAAAATATCCAAGAGAAAACCCAATCAAAAAAACCAATAATAAAAGCTTTTTTATATTGAATAAGGAATAAACAATCCCTAAGAAAACAACAGTGATTAATACACCTAATACCAATGGGTGCCAACCATGTTCAAATGAATAGTTTTCTTTAAGTATATGGTACATGGCACCACTGGCAATTAAGAAACTCGATCCTTTTGAAACCCAATCTCCTTTTTTGTTTTCTTCCATTCTAATTCACTCAGATAAAAACAACCTCCTTGAGGTTGTTTAATTCAAGTTACAAGTTGATTGATGACTAGTAGAATACCAATAAGACAAGCACAGGCTTTAAGGAACCATGCACCCTTGCCATCTCGACTCAATCCATCTTTTCTTCCTATGTAATAAACTAGAGCTAGTTGGAACAAAAGAATAGCAATCCATATCATATCACCCTGTAACTGTAATTGATTAATTGTCAGACCATTCATGTTTTCTTTTCAGTCTAGTACACTCCTCTAAATAGTCAAGACTCAATCAAACATTTGCTTCTACGCTTTACACGAAGTTAAATACGTTCGCGACTGCTTACTGCCTCAAATCATTAAAATACTCAACCTTAACTAGCCACATATTGTCATGACCTATTTCATTAGCTCATCTAGTTCCAATTAAGGCTTGGTAGATTTATTTGTTAAACTGCAGATGCTTCAAAACCAGGGAGTAAAACACTAAAAGCTACGTTCGTTATAACGAACGTAGCTTTTACCAGGCTGGTACTCAAACTTCGCTGAAGACGTACATTCCTGCACTTTCTTTTACTAAAGACACCACCCATTTATTAATCTCCGGTTCATAGGCTTTGTATGAATAGCTGTCAACACTACTCCTGGTACATTGCTTGCATTTGTACCGTTGTTTGCCATTCTTCGTCTTACCATTCTTAACTATCTTTCCTCCATCCACACATTTACTACACTTGGGTCGATTTGATTCCATTTTAGCCGATTTAAGACCATGAAAATAAAGGAAATGGTATAGCAATCACCTCCTCTATTTATATTAATTCGCCTTTCAACCTTGATCTTCAGCTGTTTACAATAAAGAATCTATCTCATCAACACGTTTACTACACTACCCAAGATCATGGACCCTAATTGATGAAGCAATAATCCTATTTGTCCTTATTTAGTCGGTCGCAAACATGTAGTCACCTTTCCTGGTTGAATGACAACTTTCTCATCATTGTCAAGCAAGTCAAACAAGACTAATTTGTAATTCTGGGATTCCACTAATGAGTCATAGGACTGTTTAGCCATTTTCGAATTTACACTAGGTAAATATTCTAGTGTGATCAATCTTACAATCTCCTCTTCATTTGGTGCTATCATTAGTCTCTCATGACTAGTTCTAAAAGACAAAGGAATAGTATCCTTCCGTATTACTGCATCCCAAAAAAATGGCCTGAAACCAGTATCTTGGATAATCATCAAATCCTTTACTGAATCCAATTTGTCAGTGATTAGAAACTCCTTTTTTTCCTTGAAAAATAAGGTATCTGTGGTCCTATTTTTTATGGACAGGTCAAAATATATGTGGTCAACATCCTTTGAGTAATAATCGGTTGACACCCCTTTTATCCCAACCTTTTTAAGGTTAAGTTCCACAATTTCTGGTTTACTATTGGTGCAGCCAATTATACAAACCATCCATATCCATGTAAATCTAGTTTTTTCCATTTTTCGTCTCCACTATTAGTGACATTAAGTCTTTATACTTTTCTGATTCAAAAAAGTTTGTATTAAACGTATTGTTATATTCCGTTATTGCATTATTCAATTGTGTCAGGTTTTTTTGGAATTTATTAGAGTTAACATATTTAAGTGGGTTCTTATTAATAGTGAGTTTAAAACCAATATCGGTCGTAGCATTCCCCAAACCCTTTTCTATTTGCTTTTGAATATAAGTTTGATATCCAACTGTGGTTTTATTCCAATAAACATGCTTAGTTGTTTCTTGAAATACTTTAACGTGATCAAGGTTGTAGTGATCGTCTGATAAGCCTTTAGCTCGTCGTTGATTGTGTATTTCTTCATGTTCCCAAGACACAATCTGATTGTAGTAATTGTCGTTTATGTACTCATTTAGACTTTCTTCATTTCGGAATTGTGGATCAATGGCAAACATACCTGACCCTCCATTTTTACCAATTAATCTTGCATTAGGACCATGTTGATTTGTGACCTCCATCTTTCTGAATGGTATATCTCGCATCGCATTTTCTTTATAAATATTTATTGCTATGAGTCTTTGAGCTTGTTTGGTTGCGGCATGATATGCAACACTGTGTTGATATTGCAGGTAAAATAAGTCAACTGCATCGTCCATCCCTCTATAATTTGGAGTCCGGTATCGACCAATAAGTTCACGTGCTTGCTTAACATATTTATCATTAACAACCCTCATAGTATAATCTTCTCCAACTTGACCAATAAATGACCCATCTGCGGCATAATACCGTTCAAGACCTTCTAAGTCTATAAAGGCAATTACACTGTTTTCTGCAAAAGCGTAAGTACTGTTCCAAGGATAGGAAGAACTTAGTGGGTCTACACTCAAGAATCGACCCAATCTGGTATCATGTATTCTATATTTGAATGCATAACTACCACCTTCTCCATTCACCTCATCGTCACCCTCCTGACCTTGGAAGCCGAATCGATACCCATTGTTTATGGATTGCGTAACAGTGACGGTACTAGAAGCCCAAGCAAGACTGATAGTTGGTACCGTTCTAACCGCTGCTACACCTGTTAATTGATCTTTAACATCATCACCCACTCCTTCGTCACATGGGTAATAATACAACGTGTTGCTGTTTGTTGTTACACTGTGCGTTAGGTGACTTGCGGCAATTTGACTCGCCGTTCTTGGAGTGTTCCATACTGCAAAGTGCTTTATCTGACCATTGAACGGATATAACACAAATGTATGTGGTCCCGCGGTACCTCCTCGTGCGCCTAGTCTACCTACATTAGTTCTTGAGAAAGAACTAACCATTCCAGTTCCAGTTTGGCTGTATACTAACACACCATCAATGTAATACTTCCAAGTTGAATTTGCATCAACTGTCATAGCAATATGATGCCATTGATCATCACATATTGTGCCAGGATAAGTATAAACCACTGAATTCGTACCTGTTCCATAATCAAAGTCAGAAAAGCGCAGTTGACCTGCAACTAGGTTAATGAATAACCCTCTTGGACCATTGGTGGCACCATGGAAATTATCGAAAATAACCTCCGAGGCAGTTGTGCTGGCACGTTTAATCCAAAGCTCAACAGTCATACTGTTAGAAGCATTCGTAGTCGCTGGTAAGTCTAGCCCATTTCCAACCTGGTCTAAATCCAAGGAATTCTCGGTAACTTGTACCTGTTTTGTACTGTCAGGCATGCTGTACGTGCGATCTGGCATTTGCATGCCGAACGGATAATAATCCTGGGCATTGATAATTCCTGCTTCGTACACTGGTGACCCTCCTGCACAGGTAAGGACTTTCTTATCACTTACTACTACCAGTACGTTGCCAAGGTGATTCGATAATTCAAACCTCTTCACACTACGTCGTACTTCAACTTCATCAGTTGGCAGTGCTGGTTGGCTCAGTGAACCACTATATTCTAAAAGGAGTTTTGGTTGATACACACCTTCTCTGGACGATCCATAAATAGGTGATTCACTCCAAATAAACTGGTTATTGGTCTGGCTGTAGGTAGCCATGATATTACCAGAAGCGTCTCGTACGTAGTATGTTTCTTCAATTGAAGTAATATTTCCAGCAGCATCTTTATGCTTTACTCGTTTTAGTGACCGGTTACCATTCGGGCCATATTCAAATTCTAAGTCAGTTTTAACCGGTGCTGAATTATTCTTGGTAACCGATTTAATCTTGCCATACACCGTCCATTCGATTTTATCGATTCCTTCTGCAACATCACCAATTAAATTACCAATGGCATCATACGTATAATTCCCAGCTTGCTGGTCATCTATATCCTCTGTATGATTTGTAGTAAAAGATGGATCGTCAGAAACAAACTCTAACCGGTTGGTTCCACTATAATAATGGTAAGCAAAATCATCCATATCCAGATTTGTACTGGTAGTACCCTTACGCTTAAGAGAGAGGATATTACCACTGGCATCGTATGTATAGTCTGTTGCATAATCATCCAACGCACCGGGCGTACTAACCTCCCAGGTATTGGTGATCGGATCAATTGCGTCCCAGGCTCGCGCTGATTTAATTCGATTAAGTTGATCGTATGTGTAAACCATTCCCTGTGGCTCGCCAGCTGGACCCATAAATGGCTCTAGTGCTGTCACCATATGTTTAATGTTTCCATTAAATAAATCTCCAAGCGTTTCATCGAGGTTGACAACTGAACTTTTCAAAACACCCACCACTTTAGTTAATATTGGCTAATCTACGTTAGCTAAATGCTCGATTTGTAGTCCCCAGGGGCTACAAAAAACAGCGTAAGAGTGTTGAACGAGAGTTCTTCTTTGAAGCCCTGCGAAGAACGAAGAGAGGCACGAGCTCTGCTTATACTGTTTACTCACCCACCAACTCACGCTCACATTACTATGTCTTGATTGCACTAAGCTGTGACTTAAGCTTATTTTTTCTAGCTTAAGTGTTCTATACTCCGAAACCTGTGTAGGTGAGTGATAACTAATTCCAGGAACGACGAGTGTAACGTGTCAATCCCCAACACCTGAGCTTCGGTGATTGAAAAAGTTTATCCGCAGTATACTTAGTAGTAAGGCTATCTCGAATCCGTATGGCTCTATAATGACGTTAATAAACAAAAAGGCCATGGTTTACACGCCATGACCTTTATGATTTAAACGGCTCAACGAAGATTACTACCCTTGGTCGAAGTGATTGATGAAGTAAATGCAATTGTCTTCCTTCCCTTTGTAGAACAAGTACGTATTGGTGTCGGTTAGGTTACATAATGCAGGAGAATGATCCGATGCAGCTAAACTACCATGCCCATTACTTACCGAATTTCCATTTGGGAGCGGAAATGATGAACCAACAGTTTCAAAAATACTTCCTGATCCGTCGTGTGCTCTCCAGGTAACCAGAATTCGATGAACGCTCCACGGAATAGAAGCAACTGAGGCTACTGTACTGTCGGTGTTGTTTATCAAATTTGACGGCGAACTAGCTCCGTTGGGCTCGGTCCAGGTAACATAACTGATCTTGTTAGGTAGGTCTGGATTTACGGTAAATTGGTACAACTCGTCGCTCCAAACGGTAAGACATGGAGCAACCTTAGTGCTTCCACTTACCACCGGGCTTACAGGAAAATTCCCATCCTGACTAAAAAGGATGCCGGCACGATCTGAGGTATCTACACCACCCAGAACTAACCAGGAAACACCAGAATGGTTCCAGGTACATACGGCTGGTGGCTGAGAAGCAACGGCATTGGCAAAAACAGAAACCTCGACCGGGTCGGACCAGGACACTCCGTCATCAGAAGTTTGGTACCAAGCCGAGAACACCGATGGAAAGGCATGAGATTTCCCGGTCCAGAAGAGATAAATCTTACTGTTAAAAACGGTAACCGCTGGTGCTGATGTTGCGTTTTCGGATACTACAAGATGACCGTTCGGCCATGACTCCGCTCCTGGATTGGACTTACTCATGTAAATGGCGTCCTGCTCATTTTCAGATTGCCAGAAGACATAC
>DIYD01000217.1:0-14471 GCA_002428905.1 Bacteroidetes bacterium UBA6063
GTTGGAAGAGTTGCTGGGTTTCCTGAGGTTTATCGGCAACGGCAACGTTTAACGCAACACCGCCAAATTGTTGCGCAAGCCCCTGACTCATGCGTTCGTTTCCATGTCTTGCAATGGCATGGGCAATTTCATGCCCCATAACCACAGCTACACCTTCTTCGGTTTCACAAATTGGCATGATGCCCGTATAAAACACTACTTTCCCTCCTGGCATGCACCAGGCGTTTACGGCCGGACTATTCACCAGGTTGAATTCCCAATTGAAGTGTTGTAAATAAACGCTGTCTTTGGTACCACCCAGGTAGTCCTCTACCGCCTTTGATATTCGATTCCCTGCGTTCATCATCATGGTTTGGTAGTTTCCGCCAGAAACCACTGCAGAAGTGTCGAGAAAAGACGAGTAGGATGTTAAACTCATCGCTACTAATTGACTCTCTGGTAGTAGCTTTAATTGCCTTCTTCCGGTCAACGGAACTCGGGCACATGAATAGATCATAACAGCTAGTAACGTAAAAACAGTAAGTTTTCCAATTTTGATCTTCATATCCTTAGTTTATATTGAGTGAAACAAATGTTGTTCCAAATATGCTAAAATATCCGATTAAACGGATGACTTAGCATATGTTTAAATCGTATAACTTCGCTGGCTCAATACAATTTCGTCTATGAATCAAAAAGATTATATCAATAAGAATCAGGAGCGCTTTCTCAATGAACTATTGGATTGGCTCCGGATACCAAGCATAAGCGCAGATAGTGCATTCGCTAGCGATGTTCAAAAAGCGGCAGAATTTGTCGCCCAAAAACTTGAAGTTGCAGGGGCGGATAACGTATCTGTTGAACAGACTGCTGGTTACCCCATCGTTTATGGAGAAAAGATCATTGATCCATCAAAGCCAACCGTCCTGGTTTATGGTCATTATGATGTTCAACCCTCTGTACCAGACGAGCTATGGGATACCCCGGCGTTTGAGCCGACCGTTCGGGATGGCAACATCTATGCACGAGGAGCTTGCGACGACAAAGGACAGGTGTATATGCATGTAAAAGCCTTTGAAACCATGATGAACACCGATTCGTTGGCTTGCAACGTAAAGTTCATGATTGAAGGTGAAGAAGAAGTAGGCTCGCCTAATCTGGGTATTTATGTGAAGGAGCAAAAAGAGAAACTGGCTGCCGATGTAGTGTTGGTATCCGACACAGCTATGCTTGCCAATGACATACCAAGTATCGATACTGGTTTACGCGGTTTAAGCTACGTGGAAGTTGAAGTTACAGGGCCGAATATTGACTTGCATAGTGGAACCTATGGCGGTGCTGTGGCGAACCCAATCAATGTATTGTGTGATATGATTAGCAGTCTGCACGATGAAAACCGACACATCACTATCCCGGGTTTCTATGACGATGTTGAAATTGTGAGCGACGAAGATCGGGCAGAAATGGCTAAGACTCCATTTGATTTGGAGGCTTATAAAAAAGAACTTGAGGTAGACGACGTAATGGGTGAAGCCGGGTATTCGACATTAGAGCGCACCGGAATTCGTCCTACGCTTGATGTGAATGGCATCTGGGGTGGATATATTGGCGAAGGTGCTAAAACCGTGCTTCCGAGCAAGGCCTACGCAAAAATCTCGATGCGATTGGTACCGAATCAGAAGTCGGATAAGATTTCTGAAATATTCCAGAACCATTTCGAATCGATTGCACCAAAATCGGTTAAGGTAAAAGTAACGCTACACCACGGCGGTGAGGCCGCAGTTACCCCTACCAACAGTAAGGCATACAGAGCAGCAAGCAAAGCGATGGAAGCAACCTTTGGCAAGAAGCCAATCCCAACACGAGGTGGTGGAAGTATTCCTATCGTAGCACTTTTTGAGGAAGTATTAGGCCTCAAAACTGTACTTATGGGCTTTGGTTTGGATAATGATGCCATCCACTCGCCTAACGAGAAATACGGTATCTTCAACTTCTATCGTGGAATTGAAACTATTCCGTACTTCTTTAAGTATTTCGCCGAAGAAGAATAAAAATGACTTGAACTGGTCGAAGCTTTACACTTCGGCCAGTTTTACTAAAACGCATTACCAAACACTTCTATAAACGGGTCGCGGTTTACAACGGTGTAAAAGAAAAGTCCGCCCAAAACTCCATGAAAGATGCCTAGCACCCATACATTTCTGTTTTTAAGGAACACATATCCGTAAAACAAAGCCAATACGAAGGTGGCCAGTACCAACCACCAATACGGGTAATGGATGAAACCAAAAATCAGCGCGGAAATAAAGATAGTGCCACTCCGGGGCAATTGGAAAGAATCCATATCGTTTAAGTTGCCCGTGACGAGGCTCATTACCAGGAATTGCTGGATTACTCCCCAAACTGGATAAATCAAACAAATGGGCAATACATGCCAGCTCAGATTTAACGTCTGTTGATAGTAGCCCACGACAAAAAAGGTTGCAATGGCGAACAACCCAAAAGGCAGTACCGCTTTAAACGACACCAGGAAATTATTGGTTCGAAACCCCCAGTAATGTAGTATTCCCGGATTGGCTTTTTTACGAAGCACGATGTAAACGGCCCACGCAAGAATGGTCAGCGCGATATATGGGAATCGCCAATTGAGATAATCCATAAACACGAACTTGCCTAAACTGGTGAATACCACTGCGCAGATTTCTCCTATTCGACGTTTATCCGATATCAATGGATGGTTGGTCATCTTCCGAAGATATTGTATTCAGATGATTCGAGTATAACTCTACGTTGAAGTAAAGTTGCGATTCGATGGAAGGTTATTTGAACTCATATGCCCCGGCATCTGGCAAATTATCTCGGCTATTGCCTTCGATATCCGTTGTGATACCGAGATTGGGGTTTCCAATGTTAATTGCAGCTGAACCAGCTTCCAGTTTATAATTCTGAGTTCTTGGGTCTGCCAGTAAGGCTGGATTCTCAAACGTGGGGAACGAGCTTATTACGTTGTTCTCTCCTCGAACTTTGATCTCGTCTGTGATGATTTCTTCGGTTGCCCGTATCAGGCAATGATCCAATGTAGAATCCACGACAAAGGAAGTAGTTCCTGGTGGGTGAACAATGCTAAACGTCAATTCATCGTTTAGGCTTCCATCGATAATACAGTTCTGAATATTAAAACCGATTGGATAAATACCGACAACCCGGAAAAACTCATCGATTTCTACATTATTCAACACAAACGTTGGATCCTTTCGTCCGAAATCGAAATTGTATGTGGCAAAGGTGCAATGCTTTAAGTCGTAATAGCCGCCCCATAACCCAAGGAAGGTATATCTACCACAGTTGGTAAACACACTGTTTTCAGCTTGTATCAGACTCATCTTACCCGACAGGCCATCAAAGCTCATGTTTCGCACAATGGAATTAGTAACACGTACATTAGGCGAGCCTGCAACACTGGGAATACTATCGCAGTACACACCAACCGTCCCGTTTTTAATATCGGCGTAATCGATTCGGTTGTTTTTACTGAGATAGTTCAACCATATTCCTCCCCATTGTCCTGCTTCCTCTTCATAGTCGGGCTGCAATCGATCACCTTGAAAACTCACAGGTTCATCCTTGCTACCCTCTACAATCAATGTTCCTTCAACGTAAAGCCAGGAGCGTGGAGCGAAATGCATGCGAACACCTTCTTTGATGGTTAAGGTACAATTCTCAGGCACGTATAAATAACCATAAACGACGTAGGGTTTCAACTTATCATCGAGAACTACATCACAGAGTGTATCACGCAAGTAATAGTGCGCGTCTTGCCCCCATGCCATGAGTTGTACGTTCTGTTGGTTGCCATTTGTCGTCATCACCACAGAGTCACGGACAATTAACGGCAATGATTGGGGATCGTTATTCGGGTCTTCAGAAACTTCAACAAAAACAAATACGGAGTCGTTTGGAAGGATTTCTATTCCATCAACCTGAGGGCCAACTTCTCCATCCACATTAATTCGGAAACTGGAATTGGTTCCGCCTCCAAGTCTAAAATCTGTTTTAACAGATTCCTTGTTGTTATTCACAACGACAAATTGCTTATTCACGGATAGCGGTATCCGCGGGCTATTCGCTGTAAAAACGGTATCAAAAAAAACGGTATCGGAACGCAGTTCAAGGGTGGCATCGGGGTCTGTAGAGAACACCCGGTCATCTCCACAAGAGAAAAACAACATACTTAATACAGCTAAACCTATGAGTACGCTATTTTTTCTTAGAGTCATTGAAACAAAGGTAATTGATGTATGGAGTAACAACGTATGAATTTAGTAACTGTTGTGTCTGATTGAAGCAAATTAATTGAGCTGATCCAGTAAATCTTCTACGACGTCTTTAGCACGCTTCTTTCCATATACCACGGCATACACAAAGTCAGCTATTGGCATGGCTACGTTTAGCGATTTATTCATATCGTGTACGGTTTTCACCGCATAATACCCTTCAGCCACCATGTTCATTTCGAGCTGTGCAGCCTTTACGGAATACCCTTTACCCAACATGTTTCCAAAGCGTCGGTTTCTGCTAAACAGTGAATACGCCGTAACAACTAAATCACCGAGGTATGCCGAGTCGTCAATATCTCTTTCGATGGGATGTACAGCGGCAATAAATCGCTTTATTTCCCGTATGGCGTTTGATACCAAAACCGCCTGGAAGTTATCGCCAAAACGCAAACCATGGCAGATACCGGCAGCTATAGCATAAACGTTCTTCAAAACAGCGGAATACTCTGTACCGTAAATATCATCGGTAATCGTGGTTTTTATAAATCGACCGTTAAGCAGGTCGGCGAACTGATTCGCAAGAGCCTCATTTTCCGATGCTACGGTAAGATAACTGAGTTTTTCCTGGGCCACTTCTTCTGCATGACACGGACCTGTAACCACACCAATTCGGTTGGCATCGATATCCCAAACCTGATTTAGGTAATCGCCCAGAATATCACTGGTTTCAGGAATGAGACCTTTTACGGCCGAAACAACGGATTTACCATCAAACACACTCTTGTCGAGTACATCCAATGTTGTATAAACGAAGGCCGAAGGCACAACCAGAAGTATAATGTCTGAGTCGGCAACGCATTGGTTCAGATCAGCATAGAGATTTAACTCATCCTGTTCAAAACTTACAGAGCTTAAGTAATCCGGGTTATGGTGGTATTGTTGTATGTACTCCACCTTCTGCTCATCGCGAAGCCACCAGTTGATTTGTTTCTCCAGCACATTGTCAGTAAGAATCTTGACAAGTGCAGTAGCCCAACTCCCTCCACCTATAACACCAATTGATAATTTACGGGATTCCAAGAGTGCGAAGAAAACGTACTCCTACCGTAAATCAAAATTTACAAGACCTACAGGCTTATACTGATTTCTCCAGTGTTGTAGTAATGTAACACTGTATTGCTGAACACCAATTGGTATTTTGCGCGCTCCACATCGATTTTGGCTCTGCTCCACTCGTTTAAGGCCAATATCATGTCGGCTGTTGTTGACGCACCTGCATTTGACAGTTTTAAGGCAAAATCGTAGTTCTCTTTCTGTGCTTTCTCGTTTTCAACTGCCGCGTTGTATGATGCCAAAGCGTTTTCATAATCGGTATAGGCTTGAATAATGTCTGACTTCATATTCATAGCCGTTCGATCAATATTATTCTTGGACATCTGTGCAGCCAGTTTGGCGTCTTCGATATTTGCTTTGGCTTGATTGTTATTAAATATGGGTACCGAAACGGATACACCGGCCGCCTGACCAAAATTATCGCCCAGTTGCTTGCCAAAAGATGCAACTTTGGTACTGTAAGTCGTAAATTCGGTAATAACTGCATCATTTGTGCCTTCTACGTATCCGATTGCACGAGAAGTTAATTGCGGATTAAACTGTTCCAAACGGGTTTCGGAATAGAGTGAATTCACATTTGCGAACAGGTTTACACGTGGATACAAATTGCTTTTCGCAATACTCTCGCTTAATTCAGCTGATCTCCATTGACTCTTGGCAAGTTGAAGATCGGGAATGGTGCTTTCAGCATTAATCAACACGCCTGCAAGCGACCAGTTATTGGATTCAGGCACACGCTCCAACTCCGGAATCACGATCTCAAAATTGTCGTGATCCAGCTGCATAATTTGCTTCAATCGCACATAAGCCGTTCGTATACTTCCTTTCGCCGATTGAATATTCATCTGATCTCTGGCATCTTGTGCCTTTAATGTGAGATACTGACTTTGATTGGTCGCTCCACCCTCATACAAGGCTTTTGCCTGCTCGAGTTGAGTAACAGTGGATTTATTGATCTCTTCAAAATTCTTCAGTTGGTTCTGCGCAAAAATGATTTGCAGGAAGGCATCTGCAACACTTAGACCAATTTGATTCTGCGTGGCTTCTGTTTGCAGTTTGGAACGAAGCACTTCATTTTCAGATCGTTTAATGGTCTGAGAAATACGGCTTCCGTTGTATACCGTTACGCTTGACGTTAATGAGAAGTTATTTGACTGGATGCTACGATTTACGAACTGATTGGTAAATGGGTCAATGGTACGTCCGAAATTGTAGTTGTGCGAAGCGGAGGCATTCAGGATAGGGAATCGATCCAATTTATCCTGGCTAAACGCATTTTCCGCTCTGTGCTCACCGATAACCTGATCTTGTACATTAAGGTTGTTCGACAGGGCATAGTCTACGCATTGTTCTAAAGTCCAGGACAGTTTTTCCTGATTCGGATTGGTTTGGGCCTGTGCAAATACCGTTGCGATACCGGCCGCTATTAACAAGACATATTTCATCTGCGTATTTATTGTTGAACAAAGCTAAATGGCTTGCAAATTTGCCACATCTGAATTCGATTAAGCAAACTTTTCTTTCTATAGTATTAAAGTTTTGACTTAAACTTGAACGGTGAATCTTGATTTACACAGCTCCTGGTTGCTGCAACCTTTTTATCCTGGTCTTACTTGGAAAAAAGAGGTGCAGGATAAATCGGTTTTTTTAACCTTCGACGATGGCCCGCAACCTGGTGCAACGGATTTCGTACTTGAGACATTGGAGCACTATGGGTTTGATGCTACCTTCTTCTGTATAGGTGAAAATGTAATCAAGCATAACGAATTATTTGAACACATTACTGCTTGTAACCCAAATCACCGTATTGGTAACCACACCCATAATCATCCAAGTGGTTTCAGCACCTCTGTTCAAGACTATATTGAAAATACACAGAAAGCTGAGAACCAGATAAATTCGAAGCTTTTCCGCCCCCCTTATGGTCGTATTACCCGACGTCAAATAAAAGCGATACAGCACCTTGACTTTGAAATCATCATGTGGTCGATCTTGTCATGCGACTACATGTCGAGCATTAATACCGATCACGCATTGAAGCGCATGAAGCAGCTTACCAAACCCGGTTCGATTATCGTTTTCCACGATAGTTTGAAGGCACTCGAGAATTTAAAGAAATTACTTCCTGCTTACTGCGAGTTCTTAGCAAAGAATGGGTACACGTCATGCTCGTTATAACCATCATATCGCTTGTTATTGTTGCAATATTCTTTACCATTCAGGTGGTGAGTCTAATCGCAATTGGTTCTACCGATAGGAAGCCAAAAAAGGTATTTGATCCTTTGCCAAGGGTAAGTTTGTTACTCGCCGCACGGAATGAAGAAAAACTAATTCTACGCAGTTTGGAAGCGATTGATGCATTGGATTACCCCAGGGAGTTACTGGAAGTACTTATTGGGAATGACAACAGTTCTGACCGGACGGCAGAGCTGGTTGAAGCGTTTATCGCTGACAAACCCAATTTCCGATTGATTCATGTAAAGGATAATATGGGAAAAGGCCGGGGAAAGGCAAATGTACTTGCCCATTTGGCTCATGAAGCGCACGGCACTTTTTTCTTTATCACGGATGTAGATGTTAAGTTGCCTGGCAACTGGATCAACGCATTACTGGCGCAGTTTTGCGACGACATCGGCATTGTGTCTGGCACTACAACCTGTGAACCCACACCGCGACTCTTTGCCCAATTCCAGTCGGTAGACTGGCTTCATTTTATGGGTTATATCCAAAGTTTCGCCAACCTCAATGTATCGTGTACATCGGTAGGAAACAACATGGCAGTGCGTGCCGATGCCTATTGGGAAACCGGAGGGTATGAGCAGATCGATTTTTCCATTACTGAAGATTATAAGCTGTTCAAAGAAGTAACGCAAAACGGTTGGGGCTGGCGTACAATCTTCAATGAAGCAAGTCTTGGATTAGCGTGGCATATCCCAGGTGTTATGGAAATGTTGCATCAACGCAAACGCTGGTTGATCGGTGCACGAGAGCTCCCCTGGAATTGGAAATTCCTATTGATTTTGTATGGCTTATTTCTTCCAGCACTGGTGATCCTCGGCTTGAGCAACCCTACACTTGCCTTAGCCTTATGGATGTTAAAATTCATCGTTCAGACGCTGTATATCAGAAAGTTATGCAGACTTACGGGCATTAAGAGGTATGGATTTTTCCTCTTATTCGGTTATGAGTTTTACGTTTTGCTCAATACCCTATTAACGGCTTTCTTTTATTACCTGCCTGTTACATCGGTATGGAAAGGCCGTCGTTATAAGACGAACGATTTGACCTAAATTTGTTTATGCATCCGAAGTTAATCAGTTTCCCTACGCCTGAATTCCTGCGTGGTTTTTTACCCGATCAAATAACTCTGTATAGTTATGGATTTCTGATCGCCATTGGTATTTTACTTTCGTTTGTTTTCGTCCACCGCAGAACAAAGCGTTTTGGCATTACGAAGGATCAATTATCGACGCTTTTCGTGTGGTGTATTTTTGCTGGTTTCATCGGAGGAAAGTTGTTCTTCTTCTTTGAAGACATCGACAAATATCTCGCTGAACCATCAAAGTTTCTGAAACTAACCGGCGGAGGTTTTGTCTTCTATGGTTCGGTCATCTTTGTGATACCCGTAATAATTTGGTTTTTGAGACGCAATAAGATTCCGGTTCGATCTTTTCTGGACATCGTAGCTTTCGTAGGCCCAATTGCCCAGGGTTTTGGTCGAGTAGGTTGTTTTATGGCCGGATGTTGCCATGGCAAAGTATGCCACAATTCTTTAGGTGTAACCTTCACAGATCCAGATAGTTTGGCCCGACCGTTGAATGTTCCGTTATACCCAACGCAATTGTTCGATATTGGCATCAACCTCCTTATTTTTATTACACTTTTTGCGCTTGAAAAAAGAAAACAATTTGCTGGTCAGCTTATGTTAATTTATCTCATGTCATATGCCATTGGCAGATCTATAAATGAGGTATATCGAGGCGATGAAGAGCGTGGATTTGTGTTTGACGGATTATTGAGTCATTCTCAGTTCATCGCTGCCATCATATTTGCTATATGTATTGCGGTATGGATACGATGGCGCAAATTATCGGAAGACAAGATCTAGTTATACCTCTTCGAGTATGGTTCGGAACGCCATGACCGAATCTCCGAATTTAGCCTGCGTTTTAGCCTTTAACGCTGGTCCATGGTTTTCACTATAGTCCTTGTAATCGTCCCTTGATTCGAGTAAATACTGAATACTGTACGACGTACCAGTGTCGGAAGGATCGTGGGGATCAATCTTGTACATTTTATGGGAAACGAATTTGCCGGTTGCCATTACTTCAGGTAGGTGAACCTCTTTCATCCACTTTAACCACTCTGCACGAATCGAATCTTCTACCAAACAAGTTACATTGTATAATATCATAAGATTGCTTTTAGGCTACAAGGTTACATAAGTTGAAGCTCAAATTGAAGTGGAAGCTCAAAATCCTACCTAATGCTCTATTCAATCGCAATGGAAATGACGAAGGCTTAATCTATTCGATGTGCAACCTGCTAAGTATACGAGCCTCCTGATGTACAGGTTTAATCTGTATATTTAGGCATCCTTTGTTTGTATGAAACGACTTATCCTGTCCCTTGCCATCCTTTCGATCATCTCTTTTTCGTGTAAGAATGAAGAAGAGACACCCAAGCCAAAGGAACCCATAACAGACATAAACAGCACCCCTGCCAAAATCGGCGATCTCCGACAGGGTGGAATTGTAATTTGGGTCAATTCTTCGGATAGTACGCAAGGACTTGCCGTAGCGCTTAAAGATTATCTAGCCGAAGCCCAATGGGGTTGCTATGGAACTGCAATTAATGGAGCTGGTCAGACGTTTTTGTCTGGGGGAGCCCAAAACACTCAAGATATTATTAAGGACTGTAAATCTGCCGGTATTGCAGCTCACCTGTGCGATGAATCCAAACACGATGGATACGCGGATTGGTACTTACCCAATACCGCAGAATGGGCACAGCTAATTAAAAACCTCGACATCATTGAAAAAGCAGTGACGAGTAACGGTGGACGAGCTTTCTATACCACGTACTGGACCAGCAACCAGCCAACTGGAATAATTGGTCAAACGTTGGCTACGGCTGTGAATATTCGAGAGAATCATTATTCACAGGAACGGAAAGATGGTCGGTTTGCGGTTCGGGCGATTCGAGCATTTTAGCGTCAATAATATGATCACCTGCAGGCACAGTACATAAAAAAACGCCACATCGGCGATGTAGCGTTTTGCTGCGGAGAGAGAGGGATTCGAACCCTCGGTACCCTTACGAGTACACTACCTTTCCAGGGTAGCCCGATCAACCACTCTGGCACCTCTCCCTGTGGGGCAAATTTAACTAAATACTAAACAGTTCTTTCGCATTTCGCGTGGTTATTTCAGCCACATTTTCAATGCTTGTTTGTTTTACATCTGCCAATTTCTGTGCAATCAATGGAATGTAGGAACTCTCATTTCGCTTACCCCTATAGGGAATCGGAGCCAGGTAAGGCGAATCCGTCTCAAGGATCAAATGCTTAAGGTCAACTTCGGCAATTACCTTATCCAGTCCGCTATTCTTAAACGTAAGAACACCTCCTATACCCATCATAAAACCGAGTTCTATAATCTGTTTCGCTTCTTTCAATCCATCACCAAAACAATGGAATACTCCAGTAAGGTTATCCAGTTGCAATTCCCGAATGATGTCAATCACCTCCTGTGTAGCATTTCGACTATGAATAGCTACAGGCAATTTCATTTCACTCGCCCACGTCAACTGCGTTTGAAGAGCTTCCTTCTGAATATCGTACGTCGATTTGTCCCAGTAAAGATCCATGCCAATCTCCCCTATTGCGAGGTAGTCGTTTTCCTGCAATTCCTTCTGAACAAAGGACAGTTCTGCCTGGTAAGTTTCAGGTTGTACTGAACACGGGTGTAGTCCCATCATGGCGTGGAAAATCCCCGGCCATCTATCTGTCAGCTTGTTCATTGCTTTAAATGACGACTGGTCTATGCCAGGCAACAACACCTTATATACATTGCTGGACAGGCAACGTTCAACAGCAGCTTCTATGTCTGTATCAAACTCCGCTGCATACAAGTGGCTGTGCGTATCAATGAAGTTTAATCCCATGTCGGTTTCTCTTTATTCAGGAACGAAGAAATACCTTGTTTGCAATCGTCTGTTTCGCGCATTTCGGCGTTTTTTCGCGCTGCGTAAGACAATGCTTCATCCAGACTCAGTTCTGGAATTTCTGCAATCATCTTTTTAACCAGTGCCATGCTCGTTTTAGAATTTTTGTGTATCAACTTTTGTGCAAAACCATTAACATGGTTCGTCAATTCCTCCTCAGGTATTACCTCGTTGATCAACCCCAGTTTATGTGCTCTGACTGCATCAAAAACACCTCCGGATAACAATATCTCTTTCGCTCGGCCTTCTCCAATCTTTCTTAACAGGAATACCATTACTATAGCCGGCACAAAACCTATGCGTACCTCGGTATATCCGAAACTTGAATTCGAACTGGCAAAACAGTAATCGGCAACCGTTGCCAAACCACAACCACCAGCTATGGCCGGTCCGTTTACTTCGGTAATTACAACCTTTGGAAAAGTGTAAATCGTCCTGAACAGTTCCATGAGTGAAGAACTATCTTCCAAATTCTCTTCAAACGTGTTTTTCTGAAGTTGCTGCAAATAGTCCAAATCAGCACCAGCGCAAAAAGCGGTTCCTGTAGATTTCACCACAACTACCTTACATTCTTTGGTATCGCTGGCAAGTTGAAATGCCGATTTCAGATCAGCTACCATTTGTGCATTAAGTGCGTTTCTTTTTTCTGGTCGGTTTAAGGAGATGTACCCAACCCGGTTCTCGCATTTCCAGTTAACGTATTGCATCATGGCACAAAAATAGGCACAAAAAAACCCGGACGCTTCCGTCCGGGTTTTAATATGGTTGAATTAATTATTCTGATTATTTCGCTACAGTAACACGCTGCATTGCAGAGTAGTTGCCATTGATTACCTGAACCATGTAAACACCTGCTGCTACATCAGAGATATTAACATTGTACGTACCGCTCGCGTCAGTATCTACAGTCTTAATAACCTTACCTGTTGCATCCATGATTACGATGTTCAAGTTGCTCGCTGGATCATTAACTGTTACGTTAAATACGCCTGCGTTTGGATTCGGATAAACGTTGAAGATATCCTGAGCATCAAGATCATTCAATCCTACAAGGTCAACCTTAACCGTTCTACATTCCTCACTGATACAACCAGCAGTGTTGATGATCGCAAGACAAACTTCGAATGAATCAACGTCTACTTTGTATCGGTACGTTGGAGTAACATCGTTTGAACGTCCACCATCACCGAATCTCCAGTTGTAACCAAATGTTTGATCGTTAGTCACAGGAGTAACAGTCAATTCTCTACCGTTTGTTGAAGCAGTAAAGTCTGCATTAGCCTTCGCATTTACAGTTACTGTCTTAGCAATAGAGTCTGAACATCCACCAGGTACTAACGCAAGTAACGTAACCTGATAGTTCTCTGTCTTCGTAGGATCAGGAAGTGTATACATGTGACGTGGTGACGTTAGGTTGTTTGGAGCCGATCCGTCTGCAAATCTCCATACATAGTCAAGGTTACCCGCTGCTACTTCAGACTTGTTTGTGAATACTACTTCATCACCATCACAAACGTCGTTCGCGATAAAGTCAGCCTTAGCCTGTAGCTTAACTACGAATTCTTTTGTGATTTCATCTGAACAGAAGTTGTCAGAAGATACTTTCAATGTTACCGTTTTAACACCTACGCTAGCGAATTTATGCTTGTCGTTTTCTCTTGTAGAAACGCGCTCACCATCGAAGTCCCACTCAAAGATTGAGGTTACCGTACCAGGATCTGGTAAAGTACCTGTTCTTGTAAACTCAATTTCAGTTTCACTACAAGGATCTGTAAAGTCGAAGTCTGCTTTTGGAGACTCGTTCAATGTGAAGGTCTTTGTAGTTTCGTCTTTACAACCGAATTCAGAGATCGCTACTAACTTAACAGTGTGATCACCTGGCATATCAAATGCGTGAGATGGGTTAGACAAGTTACTTACTGAACCATCAGCAAAATCCCATGCGTAACCAGCGTTACCAAGAGCAATTGTTGAAGCATTGTTGAACTGAACGTCTTCTAAGTTACACTTACCATCTACAGAGAAGTCTGCAACTGGTGTAGCGAACTGGTTTGCGTTCTTCGTAATTGCAGAAGCACATCCGTTCAATGAAGCACTCAATGTTACTTCATATCCACCTGGATTAGCATAAGTATGCTTAACATCCTTCATTGTAGTTGTAGCACTACCATCACCAAAGTTCCAGATGTAATCAATGTTACCCGTAATACCTGCTGGTAATGTTGTTGTGTTTGTAAATTCAATATCGATGCCTTCACACGCATTTTTAATCGCAAAGTCTGTCGAAGGTACTGGAGAGATGTTAATCGTTTTCGAGATATCGTAAGTAAACTTGGGATAATCGAAGTTCCAGGCCGTAACTTTTACTGTATATGTACCGTACGTTGAGAATCTGTGAATTGGGTCAGAGATGGTAGACGTGTTGTCAGCACCAGAAGCTGGATCGCCGAAATCCCATACATACTCAGTGGCACCCGTTCCTTGAGTTGTGTTGTTTACGAAAGCAACAACTTCACCATCACAACCATCTTCAGCTGAGAAATCAACCATTGGTGTGTGAGGAACGTATACCCAACGACCGAATGTAGAGTCACATCCTGTAGTGTTATCAACAACTGTTAACCCGATGAATACCATAGAGTCAGCCATTGTTGGATCTGGATCGTAAGAAATAACAGCTGCATTACCTGCTGAATGAGCAGTTAAGTTTGTACCTGTTGTTGTTGTACCGTTGTTTGTAATTGCAAAAGCAGTAAGTGTCCAATCTGAAGAACCGTTTACATATTTCGCAGGATTGTCAACGTTATACTCAATTAATTGAGATGGAACCGTTACATCAGGCTTAGTCATAGAACCATCTTCCCAGTAACCGTTAAA
>DIYD01000217.1:14533-16846 GCA_002428905.1 Bacteroidetes bacterium UBA6063
CCATCTTCCCAGTAACCGTTAAATGTAGCACCTTGAGATAACTTGAAGCTGTGTGGAGCTGGAGTGATCTCAATTGTGTGCGTTAATGTATTGTTTGCGTCGTTGTCGTCGCAAAGAAGACCAACTTCTAACGTCATGTTACCACTACCGTTGAATGTTGGAATAGATTCGAATGTATATGTTTTAGTAGCACCACCTTTAAGTGTGTCGATCTTCTCAACAACCGGCTTGCCACCATCAATGGAGTAGTAAACTTCCATATCCAACATTTCTTCAGAAGAACCGTTAGTTACGTCAAATTTAACTTCTTCAGAGTAACCTGAACACTCTTTAGTTCCAGTGAACACTAGGTTCGCAGCAGAGTGGTCTAAGTAGAACTCAGCAGCTCCAACGTCTGGACCACAAGCTGTTCTTTTTGCACCGAAGATATCTTCTGTAGCGTAACCTGGTAAACCGTAGTTTGCGATTTGAGGGTTCGAAGGAACAATTGTACCTGTGTTGAACTTAGGATCTACGTCAATGTTTGTAGTAGTTGACAATTTAGAGTTAAAGTTCGCCAACGACGTGTTATTGAAGTCACCGTGATAAACAGTTTGTGTAGTGTTCTTGTAGATGATGTTTCTTTCAGCTGACATGTAGTCACCGTAAACGTTACCACCGTTGATTGCATAAAGTCTACCTGAAGAAGCGTTCATCTCAATGATGTTGTTTACTACATCAACATCATATGTTGGAGCTCTCCATGCATAAATGTATACTGCATAACCGTAGCTTGGTGTGTAACCAATTTCTATTGTGTTGTGTGCCAACTCAATGTCACCGTTAATGCCATAACCTTGCCAGAAACCATAAGAGTATCCAAGAGCTTCGTTGTCTACAATAACGTTGTTAATTACAGTACCATAGCTGTAGTAGTACTGGATACCATATAAACTACCCCACTGGTAACCGTCTTGTGTATTACCATGAATTGCGTTACCATCGATTAAATCCGTGGCAGCAGTGAAATATGTATAGATACCGCTTAAGTATCCGTCTGAAGACTCATTGGCGTGAATTTCGTTGCCTTTGATCAAACCATTAGATCCTCGGTTTTTGTAGATACCATAGAAATATCTGTAAGTACCAGTAGATGTGTTATCGTGGATATCGTTACCCACGATCTCGTATACATTTGTAGAACTACCATTTGTACCCGTAGAGTAGATACCCCATACGTTACCTGAAGCACTGTTGTCGTAAATTTCGTTGTCATTTACCTGACACTGTCCAGAAGTTGAAGTAGAAATACCTGAAACGAATACAGCACAAGCCGCTCTTGAATCAGAACGTGCATCGTGAATCTTGTTGTCATTGATTTTCAAATCCTCACCATACCAAGAGTACATACCATAATAGTAGTACTGCTGTAAGTCGTTGTTGATGAATTCGTTTTGCATACCAACACCACTAGCGCCACCATAGTAAGCAACACCGTAGTAAGGACCTTTGCTAGCGTCTCCACCACCAGAGAATTTGTTACCATCAATCTTGTTGTATGATCCGTGAAGACCAGCAGAACGTGTTGTAGCACTCGCCGTAAACATGATATAAGCAGAGCTACTGCTTGAACCAGTGTACTTTGTGATTGTCATGTCACAACCTTTGATCGTGTTGTAATTCGATTCGCTGTGGAAACGGATACAACGCGTTGCGTTAGCAGTACCTTGGTGCTCAATGGCAAGATTAGAAATTGTGTAGTAAGAACCTCCATCGAAGGTAATTACCGCCTCATTGTTTTCAGTCCAAATCTTTTCGCCATTACCATTAATAGTAATTGTGTTTGTTGCACTAGCACCAGATACTTCAGGTAAGTTAATCTGCTCGTTGTAAGGACCTGAGCTAGCAACTACATTAACTGTAACTGCTCCTGAAACACCGTTAGCGTCTAATGAGTCTGAGAAATCAGTAAAAGACTGGAAGTTAGTACCACCTGTTACAGTGGCAGAGTCAATGGTATACGTACCACTGAGTTGCGCCATTGCCAAACTGCTTACTAAAAGTAAACCTGCTGACAACAACATCGAAAGCCATTTCGTTTTGTAATGTTTTTCCATCTGTTCTTGTTAAATTATAAATATAATATTACCTACTACGTGTGCGGGCATACCACACCCGGACTTCAAATATAGAATAATGATTTGCAGAATAGCAACTTTTCACTAAGCGAAAGCCAATTTCTTAGCACACCCAAATGTCATAATTATTTCACCAAACACAGGAGACCCCGTGAATACTGCGTTCAGCGCCCTATAAATTTGTTGCTTACTAAAT
>DIYD01000324.1 GCA_002428905.1 Bacteroidetes bacterium UBA6063
GATGGTGTTCGCCGGAAGCTTGATTGTGCTAGGAATTTGAACCTCTACAATCAGGTTGAGGTTCTCGTGATCCATTTCAACGCTGTTTACGTGCCCAACCTTGTACCCATTTAACACAACGGGATTCGATCGAAACAGACCGTCTACTTCTGTGTAAACCGCATAGTAGGTATTGTTGCTCGAGAACAAACTTTCCCCTTTCAGAAAGTTAAATCCGATAATGAAGATGGTTATCGCTGTAGCAGCGATGATTCCTACCTTGGTTTCGTTAGAGATTTTCATCCTTAATTATGTGTCTTTTCTACTAAAACGCCCAAATATAGACATTATGACCTTCGGCTCAGATGTTTGAAGATAAAACGTTCAAAATGTGGGTTACTTTTCCGTGCGATCCTTGTATTGCACCACCGACTCATAGATGGAGTGGGCGATCTTGTTTTGCCCCGTATCTGAAATCAGGTATTGCTTTTCATCGGGGTTGGTTAGGAAGCCGGTTTCAACCAGAATGCTGGGCATGGCTGTTTTCCAGAGTACAACAAAACCCGCTTCTTTTACACCCAGGTTTTTGCGAATCTTCTGTTGTTCCACATTGGCCTGCACGGTAGAAGCCAGTTCCAGGCTTTGGTTTCTGAACGCATTCTGATACAGACTCAATATAATGTGTGCTTCGTCCGAATCGGGGTCGAAACCATTGTATGCTTTATTCTCTTTGTAGTCTTGTTCCAGAACGATCGATTGATTCTCGCGTTTGCTCACTTCCAGGTTACCCTGACTCATGTTGAGTCCCATTACATATGTTTCTATTCCATGGAACTTCGTTTCCTTATGCGCATTGCAGTGCACAGAAATGAATAAATCGGCTTTGTTGCTGTTGGCGATGTGTGCTCTTTTCCACAGTGGAACGAATACGTCTCGAGTCCGCGTGTAGATCACGTTAACCCCTGGCATGCTGTCCTGGATTTTACGACCTAATTTCTTCGCAATGGTTAGGCAGATGTCTTTTTCGTAGATGTCTTTGCCGTGAGAAATGCAACCAGAATCATGCCCACCATGCCCTGCGTCAATGACAATGGTGTTTAACGATAATTTGGTCAGATTGAGCGGATGTGATGTGCCCAATACCATACATATGACCAAAGAAGCCGATAATGCAATTCGTTTCAACATGGTAATAAGTTAGTAATCCTACAAAGTTATTAACTTTTTATTCACAAAATTTATTGTGTTAAATCGACCACGGATTTACGTAGTTTTGAAGCCGCTAATCGAATATGATCAAAGGTATTGATAACCATAGCGTTAACAGGGTGTTGCAGAGGTTTGTTATCCTAAGCCTGGGGCTGATTGTCTCCTTTTGTGCACAGGCACAGGTCGACACGGGAGATACAACCCGGCAGAACGATACAACTCGTCAAACCGATACTCTAAAGGTGGAGCTTCCCGCGAGCAAAGACGGCCTCGGTTTTCCGGTGATGTATGATGCCAAGGATTCGGTTCGGCTCGACATGAAAAACAAGAAGGTCTACCTCTATAAGAATGCAGTGGTGACCTATGAAGACATGAAACTGGAAGCCGACTTCATTGAGGTAAGCTTCGAAACCAATGAGATTCATGCCACTGGATTAAAAGATACTTCCGGAGAAGTCACAGGTAAGCCGATATTTACCACAGAAGGTAACCCATTTAATGCCGAAGAAATGTGGTACAACTTCAAAACCAAAAAGGGGATATCCACCGGGGTGGTGACCACCGAAGATGGTGGTCTTATCCGAGGTGAGAAGATTCTGAAAGACTCTGCGGACAACATGTACATCCGCAACGCTTCCTATACAACGTGTAATGCAGAGCATCCGCATTTTTGGATATCTGCAAAGAAATTCAAAGTTGTGCCGGAGAAACAGGTGATCAGTGGTCCAGCAAACCTGGTAATTGCTGGAATCAATACCCCGGTAGTCTTGCCGTTCGGTTTCTTCCCCATACAACAAAAACGTTCAAAGGGACTGGTTATAGGTAGTTTTGACCAGCAAGACCGATGGGGATATGGGTTGCGTGATTTTGGTTTCTATACGCCGGTAAACGACTATTTTGATCTCCTGATTTCTGCCGATATCTATTTGCGTGGTAGTTGGGGTTTTGGACTTAAAACCAACTACAAAAAGCGATACAAGTACAACGGACGGGTATTATTCCGATACAACAAGTTTCTGGAAGGGGAGAAAGAGACTCCGGATTTTGAAGAAGTGAACAACTACCGTATCGAGTGGGTGTTCCGTCGCGATGCTAAAGCGAAACCGGGTAGAACGTTCTCGGCAGACGTGACTTATATTACCCAAAATCAACAACGATATACATCTACGGATGTGAATGATATCATCGCTACCAACGCAAACTCCAGTGTGGCCTATACCCGATCCTTTGCCAACAATAAGGTGTTTCTGACCACGAACGGAAGAATACTTCAAAACCTGTCCAACGGTGATCTGGATATAAGCTTACCCGAGATGACGGTGAACGTACAGCGGCTTCAGCCGTTCAAGAATCTGGGTGGTTCTAAATCCAAAAACAAGATCTTGAGAAACTTTGGATTTACATATAATACGGCGTTCAGAAACAACATCCGCATTAATCAGGATTCCATCATCACACGAACGGGAAGAACGATTGAGCTGAATCCACTATTCCTCGAAAGCGTTCAAAATGGAATAAAGCACGACGCACGGTTTAGCACTAGCTTTAACGTATTTAATTACTTCAATATATCACCGGATTTTTCGGTTACTGACTTCTGGTATTTCCGCACAATTGACCGGCAATGGGATACGGCGAACGATACGCTACTGGAAAATAATGTAAGTGGATTTTCGCGAGCGATGGCATATTCAGGGGGCTTATCCGTGAATACGACGGTTTATGGAACCAAAGAGTGGGATAAAGGAAAGATCGTAGCTATACGCCATGTGATGCGTCCAACCATGAGTATGCGGTTGAGTCCGGATTATCAGAAGATGCCAAACAGCGGGTACCGCTTTGTACAAACAGATACCCAGGGAACCATATCTCCGTATTCGATTTATGAAAACGGCATTTATAGTGGTCCAACAGGAACGGCAAATGGCTCGATGAACTTCTCCTTAAACAACAACTTTGAGATGAAGGTGCGAACCCCTAACGATACCACAAATGGTGGCGTTAAGAAGGTGAAGCTCTGGGAGAGTTTAACGCTGGGTGGCGGTTATAATTTCTTTGCCGATTCCTTAAAGATGAGTGGCATTACGATTACTGGTTTTACCACGCTGTTTAACAAGATTCGTGTGAACTTCAATACGCGTTTAGATCCCTATGCATTTGTACTTGATCCCGTCGATTCGGTGTACAGGTCGATCAACAAGTATGCGATCAGTGAGGGTCGCCTGGGACAGTTCACTACCGGGTCAATTCAGTTCTCTACCAGCTTAAATCCAGAAACATTAAAAAGGCGGTCGAACGATGAAGAAGGGGAGTACCAAATGCGCTACGATTACTTTGAAGATTTCAGTATACCCTGGGATTTAAACCTCAATTTATCTGGAAACTTTACAAAACCCATAGGGGAGGAAGAAGCGACGAACAAAGATTTGACCCTCATGTTCGATGGTAACGTGAAGCTAACGGAATACTGGAAAATCGGATTTAGATCGGGATATAACTTCACGACCAAAGCACCAGGTATTACCAGTATCAATTTTGCACGAGACTTACACTGCTGGGTATTCAATTTCAATTGGATACCACTGGGCACATATCGTCAGTTTAACTTTGAGTTAAAGGTGAAAGCGGCGAAACTGAAAGACCTGAAAATTCGAAGAAGAGATGCCTGGCAAAACGCCAATTTCTAGCGGAAGCCTAAATCGTCATCTTCGTCTCCATCCGTAATACGCCCTTTGCCATTTTCAGGCTGTTTGTATTCGTCGCAATTGGTCTCAATAGAGAATTCAATGTCCGGCTCTTCAAAATCGTCCATGTTCAATTTGATCTCCTTGTCTTTGAGAATGGATCGCATGAACATACCAAATATCGGTAAGGCCATATTTGCACCCTGGCCGTATGCCGTACTTCTAAAGTGTACCTGCCGATCTTCTGCACCTACCCAGCATCCACCAATTAGATCAGGGGAAATGCCCATAAACCAACCGTCAGAGTTGTTTTGCGTGGTGCCTGTTTTGCCACCAACCGGAAAACCAACGTTGTATCGGAAACGTAATCGCGCTGCTGTACCCCCCGATTCAGGAATCTTCTGTAACATCTTGCACATTACATAGGCGGTTTGTTGATTCATCGCCTCTTCCGTTTTGGGAATAAACTCTTCCAGCACGTTCCCATGTTTATCCTCGATTCGCGTGATAAACATCGGCTCGGTCCATACCCCGTTGTTGGCAAATGCGCCATACGCCCCAACCATTTCATAGACTGAAATGTCCATGGTGCCCAAACAAATGGAAGGGTAGGGCATAAACTTCTTCGTATCGATACCCAGCTTGTCGCTAAAGTCTTTGACCTTAAGCGGAGAATTGGGTTCCATACGCTTCATAACCCTGGCCGTCATGGTGTTATAAGAATGCTTCAGTCCGGCATAAATGGGCAACGGATCCTTTTTAGGGTTGCTCGAGTTCTGCGGCGTCCATATCTTACCATCGTCCATTTCAAAACTTACCGGACCACTCGAAATCTCTTCACAAGGTTGAATGATCTGATCTTCAATAGCCCGAGCATAAACAATGGGTTTGAATGTTGAGCCCACCTGTCGCGTCGAGTTCTTATTCACGTGGTCGTATTGAAAATGGCTAAAGTCGATTCCACCCACCCAAGCCTTGATGTTGCCCGTTTTTGGATTCATGGCCATAAAGCCCGTATGTAGAATCTGTTTGTAGTGTTTTAAAGAGTCGATCGGACTCATCATCGTATCTTTTGTGCCATCCCAGGTGAAAATGGAAATGGGCACCGCTGTGTTCATTATTTTGTCAATCTCTTCTGCAGATAGTCCGGCTTTCTTGGCCGATTTGTATTGACCAGTACGCTTAATGTGTCGTGGAATGTAGTTCTCATCTTCCTTCCATTTGAGCTCTTCATCGCGCCACGGCATTGTTTTCGATGTACGTATTTCGCGGTAAAGCTGCCCCTGTAACGTTTTCATATGGTCTTGCACTGCCTCTTCGGCGTATTTCTGCATGCGGCTGTCGATGGTGGTGTAAACCTTCAGACCGTCTTCATAAATGTTATAGCCGTTTTTGCGACACCATGCTTTCATCCACTGACGCACGTGTTCACGGAAATACGTAGCCATGCCTCGGTTATGCGAAGTGAAATTATAATCCAGCTTAAGCTCCAGGCCTTTTAAACTGTCTCGTACTTCTTCCGTGATGTAATCATACTTCTTCATTTGGTTAATAACTACATTGCGCACCGTTGTTGCAGATTCCGGATTTCGTTTCGGATTATAACGTGTTGGTGCCCGCAGCATTCCCACCAAAACAGCGGCTTCTTCCACTTGTAGCTCTGCCACTTCTTTGTTGAAGAATCGATTCGATGCAGATTTAATACCTGCACTATTTCCCCAAACAACCGTATTGAAATACATGGTGATGATTTCATGCTTGGCATAGCGTTTTTCCAGCTGTACGGCGATGATCCACTCTTTAAATTTCTGAAGAATACGTTCAACCTTATTTCTTGGGTTTACCCCGTGGAACAGGTTTTTTGCCAGCTGCTGGCTGATGGTACTTCCACCACCATCGCGACCCAGTTTGGCCACTGCGCGAACAAGGGCGCGAAAATCGATACCGCTGTGTTTATAGAAACGTGCGTCTTCCGTCGCAACGAGTGCGTCCACCATGTACTTTGGGATATCTTTATAATCGATATTGGTTCGGTCTTCACGGTAGTAGAGCTTGCCAAGCAATTCCCCATCGTCCGAATAAATCTCCGATGCCAGACTGGTTCGAGGATCTTCCAGCGTTTTAATATCGGGCATATACCCCCATAGTCCCCAGCTAATGGTGAACATAAATAGGATGAATGCACCTAATCCGATGAAAAACCATTTCCATAGAAAACGTGAAAGGCTAAATGACTTAGCCTTCTTTGATGACTTTTTAGTGGCCATAGTTATTGAATATAGTTTCTTACAAAAAACAGCGCATATGCGTCTGTATCTGCATCAGATAACAAAGTACGGAAATTGCTACGAGAGATGGTATATATGTCGTAGGCTCTTATCCCCAGATCCTTAAAAAACTTGTCGCTTTTAATAAACTCCACGTAATACTTTTCAGCGGCGTCTTTATTATCAAACGATTGGATGGCAACCACACTCTTCTTGCCAAGCAAGTAGGAATTGGCCCGAAGTTTCTCAAGGCCGTGATTTGTTTTATTGTATTCACTGAACGAAGCAAGGATGTTGTCTTTATCACCACCATCGTACACAACGATGAAATAGTGCATTTCTCCCGGCTCCAATTTGTATTTACCCGCAACCACATCGTCGATATCTTCAACTTCCTGTTCCTTCAACAGGGCAATGGTATAGTCGGCCATATTGGCTACAGATGTGCCCGGGTATAATTCGATAATACGTTGTAAATATGTAACGTACTCCTCTTTACCTTTTGTCTTTCCGACGATCAGTGCCTGCAGGTAGTCGAACTTCGCCTGTAATCCGTTTCCGGCATATTTCTCATTCGATTCTTTTCTATACTCCAGCGCTTTGTCATACTTGCCTTCCTGGAATGCAGCGTACGCCTTAGAGTATAACTGTTCCACTTCCCTGGTGCTGCTTATCGGTTTAACCTCATCGCGTTTATTGACCACCATATTAAACGGCGAGTTTTCGTGCCGCTCGTTCAACAGTTTTGCGTAGTCGTCTGCCTCATCGTCATTGCCCAGTTCATTCTCAATTTTGTACATAAGATAGAAGGTCTCGGCCTCGTTCGATCCTTTTGGAAATCGCTCCATGAGCTGCGCAAAATATGCCTTTGCCTGGTCATATTCTTTTAGCGATTCAAAGTAAATCTTGCCCGCATTGAATAACGCATTCTCAATCTTCTTTAATGCGGCAGCCTTTGCTTCTTTGGAGAAAGGAATGTTCTTATAGTATCTCCGCTTGTCTTTATCTACAGCGGCCAGAATTGCATTTGTCTCTTTATCCTGATCTGGATCGTAGGTGATGTCTTCATTCTCATTATCCTCATCGTCGGGATTGTCCTCTTCTTCATCGTCGATCTTGTTTAACTGCGATTGGAGACTGGCAACGCGCCACAGATCCGTTTTGGGTCGGCTGCCCCATTTACGTTTAAAATCATTTGAACCCCGGGCAATGGCTGATCGGTTATAGAAGTACCATGTTCCACCTACAACAGAATTGTTTTGTGCTTTTTGAGGTTGGTTGAAAGGATCGTTGTCAACTATTGGGCCGTTTTGCGCATTTCGCTCTTCTTCCAGCTCTTTTTGTCGCTCTTCGTAGGCTATAATTTCGTCAATCTTTGCTTCGAGTTCTTCCCGGGAAAGGCCTGCAAGGTTCAATAAGCTGTCTTGCGTGTTTATCGTAACCAGATTCTCGATCAAGTCGGTCAGTACGAGTTGTTTGGCTTTAATTAAATCGTATTCCGGATGCGTAGCTTCGACGAACATGGCTGTACTGTCGAAGTACTTCTGTGATTCCGAATAGTTCTTTCGATCGAAGAACAATGTAGCCAAAGCCAGGTAACTATTTGCTTTCTGATTTTTGTTTTTAACACTGCTCTGCGCCGACAACTTATAATTTCTTATCGCTTCTGCAATGTTTCCATCCTGCATTTCCAGACTCGCCAGCTCGTAATAGATTTGATCGTAGTACTCGATGTTTTTGTCGTCGTTCAGCATCTTTTTCAGATACTTCCGTGGTGTTTTTAACGACTTGTCAGAACTCATGCTAATGGTTTTGATCAAGCCTAAATTTGATTGAAACGCGAGTTCGTAAGGTGGGTTTAGCTTTATGGTTGTAATGAAGTGTTCTTTCGACTTATCGACTTCCTGTGTTTTCAGGTACAATTGTGCCAGGATGAAGTTGTATCGCGAGCGGTCATCTTTATAGCGTGTTAGTTTAAGTGCTTGTTCCAATGCTTCGATGGCCTGCAGGTATTTCTCCTGTTTGATGTATATCTCCGCAGAAATCGCGGAGAAATCGCGCTCCAAACGTTTTGGGAATTTCCCTTCCTTCTTGAGTATGCTCATGATGGCCTCCGCATCGTAGTACTTTTCTTGTGCTACGTAAGCCATAAGAATACCTAGTTTGGCATCGTACCTTTTTTCACCATCCGGGAATTGTCGCACCACATATTGAAAGGTCTCAATGGCAGCTATTGGGTCATTTTGATACAGATAGGCTAAACCAATGAGGTATCTACTGTCATCAATCCACTTGCTCTTGGGATGTTTCTTGATCACATTCGAGCACTTCTTGTACACTTCTTCGAGGTTCGGTTTCTCGGCTGCCCGTTGTTCTGCCGTGCCGTAAGGAAATACACTAATTACTTCATCGAAGTTGTCGACATGGTTGTTGCGCAAGCTGGTCAACGAGGTGTTGAGCTGCTCCTGGGCCAAATACAGTCCATTGAAACGAGCGTTCATGTTGTGCCACGTCCTTTTCAGCCAACTTTGTTTGGTTTGAGCGGTGGTGCTCACAGCGAACAAAGAAAATAAGGCTACAACAAGTGCTTTTTTAGCCGTAATTACCCTCACAATTCGATTTAATATTGGTATTAGTTATAACTTTGAATCTGCAATAATATTTTATAACCGGCTATTTTTAATGAAGTAGTTCCCACAATTCAGATGAAAAGCTCTCGTTTAAAGGAATTTTTGACCAAAAAGATGCGTAATCGCTATCGTTTAATCATCAGAAACGATAGGAATTTAGCGGAACGTGTCTCTATAATTTTGACGCCGTTAAACGTGGTCTTATTGTTTAGTGGATTACTTGTGGTTTTTACGGCCATCAGTATTTATTTATTGCCGTTAACACCTCTTCGGTATTTAATGCCGGGTGGCGGTGAAATCAACCCGCGCCATTTCAAGGTGATGAAACAGCGGTTAGACTCCATTGAACGGGTAATGTATTTGCGCGAGCAACGCGATTCGAACCTCTATCGAATCCTACGTGGTGAAGATTCAACCGATACGGCAGCGAAGACTTCGTATTACTTTGAGCCGGTTGAAAAGTTGGAATCTGGTTCCTTTTCATGGATTGCTTCGGCGCGTGCGTCTTCTGGTGAATCAAAAGCGCACAAGACGTCAAAAGCTCCGAGGTCGCAGGAAAGGGAATTGAGGTTAAGTGGTAATTATGCCTTTTTTACACCTTTAAAGGGCATTGTTACTGATACGTTTGATTTGCGAAGAAATCACCCAGCAGTGGATGTGGTTTCTTACAATAATGCGGCGGTAAAGGCAACGCTGGACGGAACCGTGATTTTGAGTTCCTGGACGCCTGAAACCGGACATGTAATGTTGTTACAGCATACCGATAACATTATTTCGGTGTATAAGCATAACTCTGTACTACTCAAAAAGCAGGGAGCACAGGTACAGGCCGGAGAGGTTATTGCACTAATGGGGAATTCAGGAGAGCTTACCACAGGTCCACACCTGCACTTTGAACTGTGGCAGAATGGCAGAGCAGTAAACCCACTAGACTATATTAAGTTTTAAAAGTATAATATTTGCACTATGTTGTCGAATAAGAAGAAAGAAAGCACAAGCGCACCAAATGGCTCTATCAATGTAATTGGGGCAGATACCACCATTGAAGGAAACATCGTTTCGAATGGCGATGTGCGCATTGACGGAACGCTGGTTGGATCAATTAAGACGTCGTCTAAACTCGTGTTGGGTGTTTCTGGAAAAATAGAAGGCGACATTCAGGCAAAATCTGCCGACATCAGTGGTAAGATTGTGGGTAACGCTCAGGTTTCTGAGATTTTATACTTGAAGAGCACGTCTCGTGTACACGGCGATATTGTTACCGATAAGCTTGTGGTAGAATCTGGTGGTGAATTCAATGGTAAGTGCATCATGGGAAAGCAGGCCATTCCGATTGATTCTGTAAATAAAGGTAAGGAAGCCGTTGGCCAATAAATCTCCGAAGGGGAAGAACTACCTGAAGTATTCTGGACTTGCCTTCCAGTTTATCGCAACAATAGTTGCGTTGGTTTACGCCGGTCA
>DIYD01000358.1 GCA_002428905.1 Bacteroidetes bacterium UBA6063
ACCGTTGAAAACGTGGGAGATGCTGCAACTGTGGCTGCGTATTGGGAAGATTGCGTCTATCTGTCTACCGACTCCTTCTGGAGTATGAATGATATACGTGTGCATACGGAGCAGATCAACGCTACTGTGAGCAAAGACAGTTCCTACGATATAAGCGCAACGTTTACCATGCCAAATGGCTTGTCGGGTGATTATTATGTACTTGTGCGTACCGATAAAGTAAATGCGAACAATGATGCGGATACGAGCAACAACACAGGAAGCAAGCGTGCTGGCGGGAAAGATACTACCGCTAAAGTACTATTAACGCCGCCACCTGATCTTCAGGTGAGTTATCAAACCGTACCGTCTACAGGTACGGCCGGACAACAAATTAAGCTGGTGTGGAAAGTGGTAAATGAGGGTAGCGGCCCAACCACAAATGGGTACTGGAACGATCAGATTTACCTATCTACGGATTACACTGTAGACGTATCGGACAGACGAATTGGAAATAAGGTTCGAGTTGGCGACCTGAAAAAGGATTCATCATACATCGATAGCCTGAATGTATTTATTCCAGGCAATTTCTCTGGCAATTACATTATCATCATTGTAACCGACGGAGAGAACCGAGAATATGAGTTTGATAAAGAGGGCAACAACACAGCTTCTTCCATATTGACAGTTAGCAAGGCACCGCCGGCAGATTTGATTGTGTCATCGGTGACTGGTGTTGATAGCGTAGTAAGTGGTGATGTAATTGCAGTTAACTGGACGGTTAAAAACATCGGTCTCAACCCCGCTACCGGTTTTATGAGAGATAATATTTACCTGTCTTCAGATTCTATTGTCGATGCAACGGATAAACTACTAGCAACGCGAAATTACTCGGTATCACTGGTTCAGAATGCAACGGTAACCAATGGGGAGTCGGTAACCATTTCTGGAGTTTCTCTGGGTGATTATTACATCCTGGTTAAGAGCGATGTGTTAAACAATATCAACGAGGCAAATGACACCAACAATACCGGTAAATCCACGGCACTTAACGTCAATATTCCAGAGCTATATGTAGGTGTTAAGAAGAATGATTCGTTAACGAATCAGAAGGAAAAACTATATCGAATTTATGTACACGACACGCTTGAAGGAGAGTCAATGCTCGTTACCCTGAAGGCGGATTCCGTGAATGGAAGTAACGAGATGTACATCCGAAAAGGAGAAGTACCGTCGCGCTCGGAGTTCGACTTTGGGTTTAGTGATCCGTTTAAGGGCAATCAGGAAATCATTGTTCCTGAGCTTGATACCGGAACCTATTACCTCATGGTATATGGCAATACCACAGCAGGAAGTGCGCAGGCTACCGAGCTTCTGGCACGCATCCTTGAGTTTGAAATCAGACGGGTGACACCTAAACAAGGCGGTAACACCGGTTTTGTAACCTTGAAGATTGAAGGATCCAAGTTTGACGAGAACACGAAGTTCTACATTGGAGATGAGAGTCTAACACGCGGCAAGACAGAAGATACGTTAGGTCGCAGGTATGCCGTAGCGGGTGAAGTAGATACCGATACGTTCCTCCTTGTGGATCCAACGGTGGCCTACGTGGTGTTCGATTTAAGGGAAATGGAAAAGGATACATACGATGTAATTGCCGAGAAAGGCGATACACTGTTCGAAATTGCCTCGCTGAAAAAGGGCTTTGAAGTGGTTGATGGTGTACCGGTAGACATTGATCTGAATGTTACACGACCGGCCAACGCCCGAACGAATCGAATTGTGTCCTTCTCTGTAGAGTTTACCAATAAAGGCAATACCGATGTGGTTGGCGGAGAACTCCTTCTAATAAGTAATGGTACCACGCCAATTGCATTGACGGTAGACGGTTTGAGCAACAATAAAACGAGTTTGAAAATACCGCTTCAGGAAAATGAGGGCATAGGCAATAGGTTGAGGCCCGGGGCTTCCGGATCGGTCAAGGTCTACTCGAAAGCGTCGAATACCCTAGGATTTAGTATTGTATTACCAGAATAATTAAGAACAGGATTATGAAAACGAACGGAACATTTAAAAGAATTCAGTTAGCGATCACCTTGTTTTTAGTTTTAACAGGTGTTCAATGGACCTATGCACAAAGCGAGTATAGAATTACAGAGTCTTATCTTAATCACAGTGGACTAATAAATTATATCGTACCTGACCAAAGCTGGGCTAAGGTATCGAACGACGAATTGCCAGGCATTTTGAAATCGGTTTATGGTTTAACCTATGAACCCGAGCTCAAGATCATGAAGGAAAGCAGTACAGACCGGTATGAGTTCCAGCGATTCTATCAGATGTACGGTGAGGCTTATGTTTATGCCAGTGACATTATTGTAAAACGCGATAAGTCAGGTACCATCCTGGCTATTGTGGGTACAATGCACGATGTTAAACAGTTGTACACCGGTCCGGTAATTCCGGCAGATACGGCTGTAGTTCTAGGTATTGACCAGGTCGGGCAAGATCGTCCATATATGTGGAACAATCCGCTGGAGGAAGAAAAGTTGCATTGGATCGAAGATGATAGCAATGCTACGTATTATCCAACCGCGCAACTGGTATACTATCCAACTCAGCAAGAGCCCTATCGCGATTTTATTCTTTGTTACGAGATGGAATTGTATACCACTGAACCTGCTCGTTATTTTACGTATGTGGAAGCTTCTACAGGGAATTTGGTTTACAAATACAATGGCATTGCCCATGCCAATAGTGCCGGTGCAACGCTGTACAACGGAAACAAGAATTTTTCTACAGGGAAAATCGGTGTGTGGTGGTACTTACACGATTCCACCCGTAAGATATTTACAGTGGATGCCAGAAGTACGGAAGATTTTTATTGGCAGATTAGAGACGGCAACAACAACTTCAATGCAAACTGGCAAAAAGAAGGGGTTTCTGCACATTGGGCATGTGGTAAAGCATTGGATTATTACAAAAACAAGTTAAAGCGAAACTCGCTGGATGGTAAAGGAGGCAAGGTGATGCAAACCGTACGTTACGATACCAACTACGACAACGCTTTTTGGAGTGGTAAGGCCATGTATTATGGTTCAGGAAATGGTACGGATTGGGGACCGCTTGTAGCGGTGGATGATGTAGGACACGAATCCAGTCACGGTACCATCCAGTTTACCGCCAATCTGATCTACCAGGGTGAGTCTGGTGCACTGAATGAAGGCTGGGCCGATATTTTCGGTATGACCATTGAGAATTACACTGGAGATAAGGACTGGAATCAAAGTGAGGATTCCTATACCCCAGGTACGGCAAACGATGCCTTGCGTGTAATGAACAATCCAAATACAACCAGAGATCCCGATTCTTACAAAGGCAAGCACTGGAAGTCAACAGCTCGAGGAGCGAGCGATCATGGTGGGGTACATAGTAATTCTGGCGTAGCCAACTATTGGTTCTATTTATTAACCGATGGAGGCAGTGGAAAAAGCGACGGTAAAGGTGGTCAGAAAGACATGGGTAACGACTTTAACGTTACGGGTATTGGCATTGCCAAAAGTGAGCAGATTGCTTATCGGGCGCTGAATAGATATATGGCTACAGGTACCGATTATGCGGGTGCCCGTATTGCAACCTTATTGGCAGCAGAAGATCTGCATGGCAAAAACTCGAACGAGTACAAGCAGGTATGTAACGCCTGGTATGCTGTTGATGTAGGGGAAAAGTGTTGTCCGGATTCGATGGAATTTGAGTTTGATTTCACCGAGCCTCTCTGTCATGATTCTAAAGATGGCAAGATCGATTTAACCATTAAAAAGGCAACCGGGCCATTTGAGTTTGCCTGGTATGAGAACGATACCCTTGGACCCAAAATCAGTTCGGCAGAAGACCTAACCGGTGTTAAAAAGGGGACGTATGTGGTGGTTGTGAAGGATACCGTTGCCAAGTGCGAAAAAATGGAGAAAGTGGAACTTAAGGGACCGGAGAAGGTAACTGTTTCCATTTCCGGAGGAGGTCTGCACATTCGTGCGTGTGATCGAAGACCGGAGATTTATTTACAAGCAACCGGTGCAGGAGGAACCCCTCCGTATACGTATAACTGGAACAATGGAAGAAAGGTAATAGCGACCACAGGTTCCGTCGGGAATTCCGGCTGGTACACGGGCGAAGCGACCGATAAGAATGGATGTAAAGGCAGCAGAACGACCTTTGCCTTCTTCATTCCAATTCGGTGTTCGTATGACCCGAATGATATCATTGGGCCACCTTCTTATGGTGATCAGAAGTGGGTGAGCGTTGACGCTACCTTGCCTTATAAAGTGCGTTTTGAGAACGATCCGAAGTTCGCAACGGCACCTGCACAAAAGGTAACCATAGATCATCCGTTGGATTCAAACACCGACCTTGGATCCTTTAGATTGGGCGACTTCGGTTTTGCGAGTTATGTTTTCCAGGTACCGGAGAACAGTTCATTCTATGCGAAGCGTTTAGACCTTAGAGATTCATTGGGTATTTACCTCGATGTCACTGCCGGTTTAAACATCGCGGCCAAAAAGGCATTCTGGATATTCGAGTCGATCGACCCGGTAACAGGTCTGCCTCCTGCGGATGCCAATGTTGGATTCCTGGCGGTGAATGACACCAACACGCGTGTTGGTGAAGGCTTTGTAGATTATACGATCAAACCAAAATCGACGGCAGTTACGGGCGATAGCATTCGAGCGATCGCAGACATTGTATTTGACAACAACCCGGCCATATTAACGCCTAAGATCCACAATTTGATTGATGCGGTAGCGCCAACTTCGGGTATACGACCGTTGCCCGGTTTATTGGATTCTGTCAACATTCCAATTACGATGTACGGAGAAGATGACAGCGCAGCTTCGGGCTTTGCTGCCTGGGATTTATATGTTTCGGAGAATGGAGGTGCGTATACATTGGAGGCGCAGGGAATAACCGACTCCGTTACTACTTATCGGGGTAATTACGGACACGAATACCGGTTCTACACATTGGGGCTGGATAATGTAAGCAATAAAGAAGATGTTAAGACAACAGCAGACTTAACCATTACCATCGCACCTGATCAGTTCTTACGCGATTTGGATAGTGGTTTGAGTTTATGTGCACTGGATACCATCGATGTGAAATGGAACTACCTCAACATTCCATCGTTTGATCTCGAATATACCGCCGATAGTGGTGCTACCTTCAACAGTGTAGCACAGAACCTTGATCCGGGAGACAGCATATATTCCTGGATAATTCCTGCGACTATTCAGGGACAGAAAAACTACTGGCTTCGTGCTGTGGCGTCATCTACGAATACCCCAATTGACACCAGTCGATTCTTTGAATTGAAAGAAATACCTGATCTGGATCTTGGGCCAGATACATCCTTCTGTGATGGTACGGCCTTTAACCTGGTGCTTAACTCAGGTGGAGGTTTTAGTTCCTATTTATGGAGCACAACCGATACTACTTCGTCGTATACCGCTACATCGGCGGGTACGTACAGTTTAACCGTAGGGAATACACTTGGGTGCTATGCAACCGATGAAGTTGTGGTTGGAACCTACCTGCTTCCGGAAATTTCGAGTAAAACAATTACCGATGCCACGTGTAATGGCGCATCCGACGGTGGTGTGTCTATCGTTGTAGTGAGTGGTAATGCACCTTACAGATTTAGCTGGAGCAGCGGAGATTCAACACAAAACATTTCAGGCAAAACAGCAAACATGTATGTGGTGACCATTACGGATAGTGTGCAATGTGTATCGAGGGATACGAGCATTGTGGGAGAGCCGAATGTGTTGGCCTCTACTCCGGGTTTGAAACATGTAAGTTGTTTTGGTGGCAGTGATGCCGAGATTGATCTAAATACTGCGGGTGGAACATCGCCTTATACGTATGCCTGGAGCAATGGTGATACCACTGATAAGATTACTGGTTTGGCCAAGGGCGTGTTTACGGTGATCACTACCGATGCGAATAGTTGCGCTCGTTATGATACAATTACGATCACTGAACCGAATCTGTTGGTTGCAAGTCACACCGCAGACAGCGTTTCTTGTTATCAGGGCTCTGACGGTTCGGTTAACCTAACGGTTACGGGTGGCACCACCAATTACTCGTATCTCTGGAGCAACGCAGATACAACACAAGACATCTCAGGTTTAACAGAAGGTACATATACGGTTGTTGTGACTGATGCGAATGGCTGTCTGGCCTATGATACCGCTCAGGTACATGAACCGTTAGAATTGCAGGCCACTGCAGCACTTACGCATGTATCGTGTAAAGATGGTAGTGACGGCGCAATTAATCTGAGTGTTACCGGCGGAACCACTAGCTATTCATATGTGTGGAGTAACACATCAACAACGCAGGATATTAGCGCACTGGTGGCGGGTACCTATAGCGTTATCGTTACGGATGCGAATAGTTGTGTGGCATACGATACGTCTGTAATTACAGAGCCACCGGCTCTTACCATAACCCATAGCCTGACTCATGTTTCGTGTAAAGGCGGAGCGGATGGAAAAGTGAACATTACAGTTGGTGGTGGTACACCGGGTTATACCTATGCATGGAGTAACAGCGATACAACGGAAGATATATCTTCTCTAATCGCGGGCACTTACGATGTATTGGTTACCGATGCAAATGCATGTACAATCCGTGATACCGGCACCGTAACCGAGCCTCCTCAGCTTACTACGTCGGGTAGTTTGACGATGGTTTCGTGCCATTCGGGTTCCGATGGTGAAATAGATCTTTCAGTTACGGGCGGCACCGCTCCATACACTTATTTGTGGAGTACAACAGACACGACCCAGGATGTAAGTGGTCTGTCGGCCGGAACGTATACCGTTTTGGTGACAGACGCGAAGGCATGTATCCAACGCGATACGTTTATAATTACTCAACCGAATACCCTTTCGGGTATCATTACAGTGAATGATATCAGCTGTTTCGGTCTGACCGACGGTTCCATGAGTCTTTCGATGTCTGGAGGCGTTTCTCCATATAGGTATGCCTGGAGCAATGGAGACACAACGTCATCCATAACAGCGCTAGGCAAGGGCTCTTTCACGGTGATAGTTACCGATGCAAACAGCTGTTTGTATTACGATACAGCAGCAATTGCAGAGCCTGCAGCACTTGCCATCAGTCATTCAGTGACCGATGTTTCGTGTAAAAATGGTTCAGATGGTAAGGTTGATCTAACCGTTTCCGGTGGTACTATGCCGTATCGTTACAGCTGGAGCAATGGAGATACCACAAAGGATCTGTCATCGCTCATAGCAGACACCTATGATGTACTGGTAACCGATGACAATGGTTGTACGATTCGCGACACCGCTACGGTGACCGAACCTTCTTTGTTAACAAGTTCAGGTACATTAACCATGGTATTGTGTAATGGTGATTCTACAGGTGAAGTTGACTTGAGCGTGTCTGGTGGAACAGCTCCATATACCTATGTCTGGTCCAATACCGATACAACTCAGGATGTGTCCAAACTAATTGCGGGCACCTACACTGTAATTATCACGGATGCAAATTCTTGTCAGCAATTTGACACCTTTACCATCACGCAACCAACGGCAATGGTGAATGCGACCACGGTCAAGGACATCAGTTGTTTTGGTGTAACCGATGGCTCATTGGCACTTAGCGTTTCTGGTGGAGTATCACCGTATAGATATCTCTGGAGCAATTCAGATACAACGGCTACCATAACCGGACTGGCCAAGGGAAGTTATACCGTAATCATCACAGACGCCAACGGTTGTGAACTTTATGATACAAGCGCTATTGCAGAACCAACAGCAATTTCAATTGTATCAAGCATCACGCATGTATCGTGTTTTGGTGGTAGTGATGGTGCGGTTGATCTGACCACTTCAGGCGGTACTACACCGTATAAGTGGTTATGGTCCAATAGCGATACCACCGAAGACGTCTCCGGTTTATCGCAAGGCCGTATTTCGGTAATAATTACGGATGCAAATGGTTGTCAGTATTTCGATACGATGACGATTACTGAACCAACCTTACTTACCAGTACAGGTAGCATAACGCATGTTAAGTGTAACGGTGATGCCACAGGTGCTGTTGATTTAACACCAGGCGGAGGCACATCGCCCTATCGCTATATATGGAGCAACAGCGATACAACAGAGGATGTTTCATCTCTTACGGCAGATACATACTACGTAACCATTACAGATGCGAAGAGTTGTACTGCGAAAGACACCTTTACAGTGAATGAACCAGCCCTGTTAACGAGTACGGTAACCTCAATTCCAACCAATTGTTACGACAGTTTGGATGGTACAGCGCTGGTTACTGTGTCAGGAGGTGTAACTCCTTACAAGTATTTGTGGAATAACAACGACACAAACGCGGTTAACGCCAACGTAGGAGCAGGCTCACATTCGGTGATCATTACAGACTCCAATGGATGTATGCACTACGATACCGTAAGTGTTACCCAGCCACCGGTAATTCAAATTGGTAAAACCATTTCGCCAGTTTCATGTAACACCGGAAACGACGGTAAAATTGATCTTACCGTAACCGGCGGTACACCAAATTATCGATTTGCATGGAGCACATCAGACACCACAAAAGACATAAGTGCTCTGAGTGCAGGTACGTATTCCGTAATTGTAACAGACGATAACGGATGTGTTATGTTAGACACGTCATCAGTTACAGAACCTACTCCGATTGTAATCACTAAGATGCCTGAACATCTGAAGTGTAACAACGATAGTACTGGTCGTATTGATTTGAGTGTAACTGGTGGTACTCCAGGATATACCTTCCAATGGAGTAATACTTCTACCACCGAAGACATATCGAAGTTGATGGCAGGTGAGTACTCGGTAATTGTAACAGACGCAAATCTGTGTAACGCCTATGATACCACCTTAATTACACAGCCAGATTCACTCAAAGCTGTCATAACGCATACCGATTTGGATTGCTATGGCGATGGAGATGGAACGGTAGACCTAAGCGTAACCGGTGGAACCATGCCATACAAATACAAGTGGAATAATGGCGACACAACTCAAAACTTAAGTAATCTATCTGGTGGCGAATACTCCGTTATAGTTACAGACAGTAACAGCTGTGTGTGGTACGATACCGTAAATGTGGTTGAGCCAGGTGAATTAATGCTGGTATTGGATTCTATTCCGGAGAAAGAAGGCCAGGGTAATGGAAAGGCCTGGGTAACAGTTACCGGTGGTGTAGGACCGTATGAGTATCTCTGGAACGATCCAAACGCATCTACCACCGATACGGCATTTAACCTGTCGAGAGGTGTTTATACGGTTACGGTCACCGATGCCAACGACTGTGAAGCCGTGGATAGTATACTGGTGCCAATGACTGTTGGTATAGGTATTATTAATCCGGGTGATGTGGCCATATACCCGAACCCGAACCAGGGCTGGGTTGGTATTTACAACCTCAACGTTCTCGGTGACAATGTACAGTTGATCGTTACAGATGCACGGGGTAGTAATGTATTAATGAGGGCAATTGGCAATACGAACGATTACCAGCTGAACCTGCCTCACAGCATTGTTGAAGGAACGTATATATTAACCTTACACGGCAGTAAATCTACCGTGCGAAAACATATGGTGTTAATCCGTTAACACGGTTTGATCGACACATGAATAAAAGGTGGTTCTGTGAGCCACCTTTTTTTGTGCATAACCCATTGGGGTTAATCCACAACGGTCCTTATAAGCATCATCTTTTAAACATATGTACATTTACATTGCTACCGAACCTGTTGCCAACCTATATTTACGCGGGAATTGAGAACTAAGACTTTCACAAATGGAACAACAAGACCTTACCACAGGTAATATTCGAAAGCAATTATGGGAGCTGTCGTGGCCAATGATGCTGTCCATGTTTTTTTATACACTATACAACCTGGTGGACACCTATTGGGTGAGTAAACTATCGGATGAAGCCATTGCGGCTGTAAGTTTATCGCAGATTAGTTTATTCGTTATGATCTCGCTCGGTTTCGGTATTACCGTCGGCTCTGGGGTGGTGATGGCAATGCACATTGGGGCAAAGAATAAACCGGAAGCAGAGCGGGTATTGGGGCAGTCTTTTGTGCTCAGTGCCTGGATGGCAGTTTTCTTCACAGCAATTGCCTTAATCTTCAAAGATGAGTTTCTAATCGCATCTGGGGCTACGGGTTCAATATTCGAACCGGCTAAAGAGTACTTCATTATTGTGAGTGCAGGTTCGGTCCTTTTATTTGTGATGATGGCCATTATGTTTGCGTTTAATGCTCAGGGAGACACGACAACGTTGACCAAATTATTTGCATTATCTACGGCTATAAACCTCGTGCTCGATCCAGCGTTGATCTTTGGTGTAGGTCCCATCCCTGCAATGGGCATTTCGGGTGCGGCAACGGCCACGTTGATATCGCAGTTTGTGTTTATTGTGGTTGCCATACGAACACTGTCAAAACCCGATAGAAACATACAGTTTAAGTTTTCCAATCTTACCGTTAAATGGGCTTCGGTTAAAAAGGTCTTGAATATCGGATTCCCTGCAGCACTTACTCAGGTGATCTTTCCAGGAGGTTTGCTAGCGTTGTCTTATGTGACGGCACTTACGTTTAAGGAACCTGGAGCCATTGCCTTCAGCCTTGGGTTCAGACTGGAGTTTTTTGCGTATTTGCCTGCCGCCGGGTTTGGTTTTGGAGCAATGGCCTTAATGGGACAAAACATGGGAGCCAAGATCAAAGAACGCGTGCAGGAGGCATTTACCAAAGCAATGAAGTATACCTTCCTAAGTGCGTTCGGCTTAGGTGTGGCAGCAGCAATTTTCTCGGGTTTGATTATCGCGGTTTTTACTGAGGATGCGTTGGTTACCGATTATGCCAATTCATATATGTGGACCGTGGCTTTTAGCTACGGATTCCTGGCATGCCTGATGGTAGAGGCGAATGCTTTTCAATCTATAGGTAAATCGTGGCCTGGCTTCTGGATCTTCCTGTTACGCGTATTCGGTATTACCATACCCTTGAGCTATATACTTACGGTGCACTACGAAATGTCTATTTATGCCATCTGGGGAGCCGTAATAGCTGGTAATGTCATTCCATCGGTAATTGGTTTTTTCTGGATTCGAGGTAAGCTTTGGAAAATGGAGTTTGACGAAGACATTTCCGAGTTGGAAGTTGACGCATTGGTAACGGAGTGATCGGATAAAGTGTAATGCGATAAAGCACTAACACATATCTGTCAAACTGGTACAATTGTCACCGGATATTAATTCTCTATCACCGTTCTCCAATTGTTTACCCTGTGATGATGTAAACTAAACATGCTTCGATGTACCTTACGCGCCTGACGTCATGACCAGGCATTCGGTACTTTTCTTTACACTTGTTGCATGGACTGTTTCTGCATTTGCGCAGAAAGAGAACAACATCTGGTATTTTGGAACCCGGGCTGGTGTAGACTTCAATGGTACTAACCCCACAGCACTTACTGATGGTCAAATGATTGCTCCGGAAGGATGTGCTACAAAGTCGGATAAGGATGGTAACCTGTTATTCTATACCGACGGTCTTACCATATGGAATCGCGACCATCAAGTGATGGAAAAAGACCTGGACGGCCATCGAAGCAGCACGCAATCGGCGGTTATTGTTCGTAAGCCCGAATCCAAAACATCCTATTATGTGTTTACGGTGAGTGCACAAACAACCGCCGAGAAATACCTGAAATATACTGAAGTGGATATGACGCTTAACGGGGGTAAAGGTGGAGTAACGTCAAACAAGAACGTACTCATCTCTCAAGGGGGCCAGGAGAAGATTGCCGCTACACGTCACGCGAATGGCAAAGACTTCTGGATTACAACGCATATTATGCCAGAGGATGAATTTCACAGCTTCTTGTTCACTTCAAGCGGTGTGTCGAAAACACCCGTAGTAAGTGCCTATGGTGGCGGTAAAACCGGTTACTTAAAGGCCAATATTCATGGCGATAAAATGGCAGCAGCCCATTGGGACAGTACAGCATCGTTGTACGACTTTAACAGTTCCACAGGTAAGCTCAGCAATCAACGTCTTTTAACAGGCTTTAAAGGTTCAACCTATGGTGTTGAGTTTTCTGCGAGTGGACAATACCTGTATGTATCGGGCCGAGATGGTATTGCGCAGTTTGACATTTCCTCCGGTAATCGGGCTGCGATTCAGACTTCAATGCAGGCCGTGGTCGATGGGTTAACGGTTACAGCACTTCAGATGGCAACCAATGGGAAACTTTATGGGGCCACCACCTACAATTATCTTTGTGTGATCAACAAACCCGACGATATCGCATCGCAAAGTGATTTTGTGTTGAAGGCTGTAGACCTGGGGTCGGCGAACAGCAAATGGGGACTGCCAACATTCACCAACGCCGTGTTGAGTACCTTCCTTTTCGATCAACTCTGCCTGGGTGATAGCACCAAATTCACTCTCACTGGGGGTTCAACAGCCATAGACTCCGTGTTGTGGGATTTTGGCGAACCCTCTAGCGGCACATTGAATACATCAAGAACGCTGGAACCATGGCATCGCTACACAAGTGAGGGCAGTTACGATGTTACCTTGATTTTATACCACGACGAGAAATCGGATACGATAACCAAAACAGTATCGATTTTGACTGGACCCGAGGTCGATCTTGGGAAAGATACCACGCTTTGTTCTGGCGAATCGCTATATCTGGTAATTCCCTCCGATACAGCGAGTTATACGTACACCTGGCATGACCAGTCAACGGATAGTTCATATACGGTGAGCAAGGCAGAACAGGTTTGGGTAAGCGTGACCAATGGTACATGCAACCGAACGGATTCTATTCGTGTGATGTATGACCAGGTCTCAAAGCCATTTCTAGGAAACGATACCAGCCTGTGTCAAGGGGAGTTGTTACGTCTAAGCGGAGATCCCGACATCTCGTATGAATGGCAAAATGGCGCTGCGACGCAGGAGTTTACGGTCACGGTTTCTGGAATGTATTGGTTAAAGCAGTGGAGGAACAGCTGCAGTGCTTCAGATACCATTAACGTTGATTTTATGCCGCGGCCTAACGTCGATCTTGGTAAAGATACCTTTCTATGTGACCTCGACCCCGGCTTCTCTGTAAGTATACCTTCTGAGCCTGGTGTTACCTATCTTTGGGAAGACGGATCGACCGAGTTGACCCGATTTTTCAGTAACGCAGGCACGTATAGTATTGAGGCACGAAACGCAGACTGTGCCACCTTTGACACGTTAATCGTAAGTCATTTTGATACCCCAAACGTAGACCTAAGCCTGGACACAGACAGTGCTTTCTGCATTGGATTAACGGTACGACTGGACGCAGCCATCAACGATGCCCGTTTTATCTGGCACGATAACTCCTCCGCGTCCTTTTTTGATGTGGAAGAAGGGGGAATGTATTGGGTGGAGGCATCGAACCCATGTGGCTCCAGTTCAGATACGATTGAAGTGGCGTTCAAAACCTGTCATTGTAATTTAAACGTACCCAACGCTTTTTCCCCGAATCAGGATTTTCTAAATGATCGTTTCAAACCGTTTCTCGAGTGCCCAGTGCTTGAATATCGGTTCTCCGTGTATAACCGATGGGGCCACCGCATATTCGATACATTCGAACCAGGAGGTTACTGGGATGGTACCTATGGTCAAAAACCATGTCAAAACGGAATGTACTTCTACACCCTCGAATTGATTTCCATTGATCGAAGCCGCATATCGAAGAGTGGACTTATTCAGGTCTTGCGCTAGTCTTCACTGCACTGAATACCAGGTAAACACATCCCTTTTGCACCACTTTTAAGTTGGTTAATTTCTTTTTAATTTGCTCTCCCATTAAAAAGTGAGCATGAAGAAGTTCTGGATCGCATCCGTTATACTATCATTTTTTGGAGTTCAGCTGGCTGAAGCTCAGGTCGTTAGAACCGTAACCAACCTCTTTGATTCGGGCACAGGAACCCTCCGCGACGTCATTGGTTTGTGTACCAGTGGAGATACGGTGCGCTTTTCTGTAACTGGCACAATAACACTAACAAACGGAACCATTAGTTTTAATTCGGGCATCTATATTGATGGTCCCGGACGAGACAGCATCACTGTAAATGGCGGTGGCAAATACAACGTATTTAGAATAACCGGTGGAGACGTTACCATCAAGGGAATTACCATTGACAATGCCGATCCATATGGCATTCAGTTTAGCGCAAACTCAAACCGCCTAACGATCGATGGTTGTGCCTTAACGAACTGCACCAATGAGTCGAGTTATGGGCCGGGTGTTTATGTGTCATCAGCGAAAAGCGTGACCTTCTCGAATACGATATTTAAGAGCAACAGTATTTATGGCGATGGTCGATCGCGGGTTTATGGTGGAGCAGTGTATGTGAATGCCACGGATAGCGCAATCATGAGCCATTGTACGTTTGAAAGTAATCGTGCTGCATCGGTCAATTGGGGAGGTACAGGCTCGGATGCTGAAGGTTATGGAGGGGCACTCTATGTAAGGTCTCCAAAGTTTGTGCTGTCAAATTCACTTTTTAGCAAGAACTCAGCAAGTGGAAGTGGCTGCTGTGGTTACCGTCCAAACTGGTCTATTGCCCAGGGTGGCGCGATCTATTTTTCAGGGGCTTCCATGTTCATGGATAGTTGCACGTTGATACAAAACAGAACGAGTGCCAGTGATTATAGGAGTTACAACCTTAATCAGGGCAATGCATTGTTCCTGGAATCTCCGGATTCGGTAGAAATCTCTAATTCCGTGTTCCGATCCAATTCGTCCGGAGGAGGCAACTACGTCAACCTCTATGGCGGTTGTATTTATGCCGGTCTGAATAATTATCTGGGTATCACAAATACGGTAGTGTCGTCCAATTCGTCCAGAGAAATTGGAGCACTTTGTGTTGATGCCAAAATAGATGGTAAAGGCAGGGTTATATTGAATAGGGTGAAGATCGATAGTAACACACAATCGACCGGAAATTATGTTTCAGCTGCTTTTTTTAGAGATATTAAAGAGGTGGACATCAGGGATTCCAGAATTGCAGTGAACAATGCTGCAGGTGTATGGACCAAAGGTGTAGGTCATGTGAAAGTTCAAGGCTGTTTGCTGGATTCAAATCGGACCTATCACGTATATCTTAACAACCCTTCAGGTTCCAACAATCTGTTTGTAAACAATACCCTACGAAGGAGCCAGAACAAAGCCATTTACCTCGATAATACCAGCTCCAACTACATAACGAATAACACCTTTGTAAATAATACAGGCGATGTGTATTTGAGAAACGGATCTGCCGAGTTCAAGAACAACATTTTTACCTACGACAAGTTTATTTCCGATGCGTTTAGCCGATCAGCTACAGAGGTGCCGATCTCTGCCGGAGGGAACATTGTGAAAGGCAGTTCATTCAAGAACTACTTTACAAAATCGAATGATATTAATACAAGAGACCCACAATTGGATAAACTCGATTGGCATGGAGGGTTAACCAAGAGCTATTCACTCTCGTCTAAAAGCGATGCCATTGATCTGGGAGGAAAGACGTCATTGACGTACGATCAACGAGGTTTCTTGAGAGATACCCTTGCCGATGCCGGATCTTTTGAATACGGAGCCCTCGATCCATTTGATTTGAGCATAGATTCGATTCGTGGAGGGACAGATTTCTGCGATGGAGATACGCTGAGATTGCTACTTGAAATTACAGGGAAAGCGGATGTATATACCTGGTATAAGAATGGCGTTAAAGTAAGCGGACAGACCGGTTCTAGCTTTGTAATTGATTCGCTGACCCAAAATGATTCAGGTGTTTATCATTGCGTCGTATCCAACGCTAAATACCAGGATTCAAGTCTTAAAGTCGGGGTAAGTGTATTCAAGTATCCGGAGTTGTCGACTTCGAATAACGATACGATATGCACAGGGGATTCTATAGAGCTGTCTGTCTCAGGGGCACAGGATTTTGTCTGGCAGGATCTTGGTAAAGATGGGAGTAAGCTATGGGTGTCACCTCTGGCAACGACCACATTTAATGTTGTTGGAACCAGTAATGGTTGTTCAAGTTACGACTCCATTACCATAACCGTAGATAGGACGCCAATGGTGCAGATTGTAGCCAAAGATACCTTGTGTGCAGGTGACTCGGTAACACTCCGCGCTTCTGGTGCAGATGATTACACCTGGGGGCATACAAGCAATACTTCAAGCACAGTAACGGAATGGCCTGGCCAAACCACGATATATCATGTGACTGGCGTATCAAAGTCGTGTTCTGCTTCAGACTCTGTTATAATCACGGTTAACCCAAAACCGGTACTAGAAGTAAGCAACGATACTAGTATCTGCGAGGAACAAATCGTTTGGCTATGGGCTAGCGGTGCGAACAATTATGCCTGGAATGTCACGGGGAAAGATACATCGAGCATACCGGTCCAACCCGATACAACCAGAATATATACCGTTACCGGAAGCACAAAGAGTTGTTCAGTCCGCAAATCAATAAAGGTCACTGTAAAACCTGCACCAGTGGTTTCCATTTTAACCGGCGATAGCACGCTATGCGATTCAGGTAGTGTAATTCTATCGGCCAAAGGTGCAAACAGTTATGTATGGTCAGATGGCCTGGGTAAGGGTTCAAGCGTTATTGTTACGCCCGACAACACCACTACGTACGAAGTGGTGGGCGCTAAAGACGGTTGTGAAGGACAAGCTGCGATCACGGTTTATGTATTTGAAAGTCCGGATCCACCCATCTTGAAGAATGGCGAAATACTTGAGACCGGCTTTTATGAAAGCTACCAGTGGCGATGGAACGGCACGGATATCTCAGGTGCAACAGAACGTACATTCAAGCCCGTGAAGAACGGAGATTATACCGTACGTGTAGGCGAGGAAAATGGATGCGAGGGGGAGTCGACAACCAAAATAACCATAGACGACCTCGTTGGGGTTCATAACCTGGATCAAGACAACAACGTTCTACTATACCCAAATCCAAATTCAGGGCAGTTCACGCTGGACCTTAGATCGATTTCTGGAATTGCACAACTTGAGGTGTATAACGCTCAGGGTGCACAGGTGCACCAATTGTTCAACGTTCAATCCGAACGAATGGTTGTGGAAGGACTGGCCTTTCCTTCGGGCGTTTATCAATTGGTGGTTTGGCACAAGCATGGTGTATCACAGGTGAACTTCGTGGTAGAATAAACCACCTTATTAGTCTGGCTAGTTGGCTATGGATACACATAGATGCTTTCCCAAAACCAGGAGTTGATTATTTTTGAATTCTTTCTAGTAGACTATGAAACGATATGTAACCCTCCTTTTTTTGATCACAGGTACATTATTGAATGTTCAGGCACAAGACATGGACACGTTAGGAATATCCAATGGGTCTGTGCATATGAAAGGCACGTTCAAGTACACCAAGTTTTTTAAAAAGTATAAAGGCGATAGTGATCTTACGGTACACGTTTGGTACAATCCGACAAGCAGCAGCAAAAGCAAAAAGGAAATTAAACCCGGAAAGAACGAAGTGGTTTTTCTCTATGGGAGAAACCTAAATACCGGACTTTCGGAAATGGACTTTGTGTTCGGTTCAGAAGCTGAGAAGGTATTTGCCAAAAAAAGTAAGGAATGGGCAGAGTTTATTGACTTCATCCAGTTTGATGTATTCCCAAACCAACACTTTAACGGCGACCTGGCAATGGAGGCATTGCAGGCCTACTTTGAACAATAATCAAAACCAGCCGTTTCATTAGTCAAGGGTGTTCCAGCTCGGAAAATGGCAATCGTAAAAACCTACCATAATGTAAATGCTTCGGACAAGAATGTCAGCTTCAGCATTGCTAAAATGGAGGATATTTACCAAAAGAGAAAAGGTGCAATCGACGCGCCACACCGACATCAATTTTATACCGTACTTCTGGTTCGCCGGGGTAAAGGCCAGCACAAGATCGATTTTAAACAGTACAATCTCGGAGAATACCAGGTCCATTTCGTTTCTCCCGGCCAGGTCCATCAGGTCATTGAAGAAGAAGCCTCAGAAGGATACGTGCTCACCTTTTCCGGTCAGTTCCTGGTTGAAAATTCCATACCCGTCACTTTTATAGATAGTTTAAATCTATTTCACGACTACGGAGTAAGCCCTCCATTGCAATTGAATGCGGAGCAGTTTGAACGAATGGGAAATCTGGTACATGAGGTAGATCGCTTGTATAAGAGCGAATCAAATATGAAGGCCTTGTCCATTGGAGCTTATCTCAAACTAATCCTTATTGAATGCAATAATATTTGCGCGATTCATCCGATCGACACGTACAATGAGTCTTCCGAAAGCCGTATAATCCGGGCATTCAAAAAACAGGTGAATCAATCCTATAAACAACAACACTCCACGTCTTATTACGCCAGTGAACTCAATATTACACCGGACCATCTAAACCGAGTGGTGAAAGCTACCATTGGTAAGACCGCAAAAGGGTATATCCAATCTCGATTGATTACAGAGGCAAAACGCTTGTTGTATTTTACAACCAACTCGAGCAAAGAAATCGGATACGAACTCGGTTTTTCAGAAGCTTCTAATTTTAGCGCGTTTTTCAAGAAGTGCACGGGTTATGCCCCTTTTAGCTTTAAGCAGCGCGAAAATCTGGCTTAAAAATCAGTTCACATCGTATTTTCATAAGTCATTGCCTTGTTCTAATATGGACGACTACAAACAATCTACCGTCCTTTGAAGTAATAATTAAAAGAACAGTTCGATGGACAGAAAAGAATTTATGAAAAAGTCGGCCATTCTTGGCGCTCTTGGCACAGTTGCTCCAGGATTAATGGGTGCCGATCAATCTAAAAGAAAATCAACCTTCGATCGGTTAAAGGAAAACGTGGGCTTTAATCACTTGCCCAATAAAGAACAAAAGACAATGAACAGTGTAATCCACAAGGCAGAGACAAGAGGACACGCCAATCACGGTTGGTTAGACACGTATCACACATTTAGTTTCGCAAACTACCGCAATCCGGATCGTATGAATTTTGGAGTGCTTCGCGTGCTGAACGATGATAAAGTCCATGCAGGAAAAGGATTTGGAACCCACCCCCACGATAACATGGAAATTGTTTCGATACCGTTATCGGGTGATCTGGAGCACAAAGACAGTATGGGCAACGTGGCGGTAATCAAGCAGGGAGATGTACAGGTGATGAGTGCCGGAACGGGTATATACCATAGCGAGTATAACAAAAACCAGGATAAGGATGTGCAGTTTCTTCAGATATGGGTGTTCCCGAACAAGAAAAACGTCACACCACGATATGATCAGATTTCCATTCGGGATATTGAAAAGAAGAACGCGTTTTATCAGGTCTTGTCGCCGAACCCAGAGGATTCAGGTGTTTGGATTCATCAGGATGCATGGTTTAACCTGGGCGACTTCGATAAAGGGAAGAGTGCAGAATATGTGATCAATAAATCAGGTAACGGTGTTTACGTGTTTGTACTTGAAGGTGAGGTAGAAATAAACGGCGAAAAACTGTCTAAACGCGATGGTATGGGATTGTGGGATTTAAGCAGTCTGTCTGTTACAGCTTCAGAGAAAGCCCGCGTATTAGTAATGGAAGTACCTATGCGTTTAGCTTAAAACTATGCAACTCATTGACAACCTAAAGTGGCGATACGCCACCAAGAAATACGATGACTCTAAAACGGTAAGTGAAGAGGACATTGATCGAATTAAAGAAGCTGTCCAGCTTTCGGCAAGCTCCTATGGGCTGCAGCTTTTTACCGTATTAGATGTTCGAGATGTTGCGTTACGAAAGAAGCTAAGAGCTGCTTCCTGGGGCCAGTCTCCAATTACAGATGCATCGCATGTTTTTGTGTTCTGTAACTACAGCGACGTGCTGGAGAGTCATATAGAGGAATTTGTGGCAATAAAATCGGAGGTACAGGGAGTCTCACAAGAATCGTTGGCTCCTTATGCAGGATTCATTAAGACTAAATTGAGCGAAAAGTCGGTGGGTGAAAAACAACACTGGACTTCGCGACAAACCTATATTGCCCTTTCCAATGCGTTAAGTGCCTGTGCGGAACTCAAAATCGACAGTACACCTATGGAGGGTTTCGACCCCAAGGCCTATGACGAAATACTGGGTTTATCTGAAAAAGGACTTCAAGCGGCAGTGGTGCTGGCTATTGGCTATCGCAGCATAGAGGATAGTAACCAGCACATGACCAAAGTCCGCAAGCCCATCTCGAGTTTGTTTGTTGAGATGTAGGCGCCTAGTACACCCCGTTTGTATTTTTGATCGCTCCTCCGGTAAATAGGTTGATAAAGCGAGTAATACCGTCCATGGGCTGTAAAGCATCCCAATGCTCCACAATCTCACCTTCTTCAAGTCGCCAAACATCCAATATGTTAAGGCCTTTGGTGTCATTACCTCTGTGTTTGGTATTTAAGGTGGCATGGGAGTGGAAGATCACGAAATCACCGTCGGCATAGATGTGTTTAACGTCGTACGTGTATTCGTCAAATCGCTTCGTATACCCCTCTACATATTTTATAAGGGCTTGAATACCATTGGGAATAGACCGATTATGTTGTTTGTATTCCGTGGGGCCGTAGGTTTTTAAAATGTAGTCGAAATCATGATTGTTCATCAGGTGTTGAACAAAATCAATGACACGTTTTACGTTGTTCACTTCCTGCGCTGTCCAGGTGTTTTTCTTAAGCTTCTCGTAACTAATTTGAATGCGTTCCATTGCAATTATTTTTTGGATATTCTTCTAACAATACATTAACTTGCAAAATGCAAGTATGCAAATGTAACAACATGCTTGCAAAATGCAAGTAAATAAATAGAGAATATGAGATCAGCGTGTCCAATCAGTTATGCCCTCGACTTTTTTGGCGACAAATGGAGCCTGCTAATTATCAGAGATATGGTGTTTGACGGGAAGAAGTTTTACAAAGAATTCAAAAACTCAGGTGAAGGCATTGCCACCAATATTTTGTCCGACCGGTTGAAGAAACTGGAATTATCTGGCATCATCGAGTCGAAGGTTTACGAAAAACTAAAGACCCAGAAGGAGTATACGCTAACCCAAAAGGGAAAGGGACTGGTTCCTGTTTTAGTAGAAATGATACTATGGTCTGCATCGCATAAAGACGGACTTGCCGTTACGGAAGAGTTTATCCATAAAGCACACAATGACCGAAAGCTCGTGCTCGATACCATTATCGCACAAATGGGCGGATAGTGGTTCTTGGCTCAAGCCGAACATCTATGAATAAATAGGATTAACTTTGGATCAACGGAGAAAAACCGGCATTAGAGGTAGGGTTTTTTCTGAATCAATTGTAACACATTAACAGAAGGCATAGGAAGAAGATTTGATGGACAGGTTCAAAGCGTTATTTGATGAATGTGCTGATGATCTCAGAAACTATGTGTATTACAAATGTGGTGATGAAGAAATTGCAAACGACATAGTGCAGGAAACCTTTATTAAAATATGGGAGAAAAGGACTTCGATCAACTGGTCGTCCGTTCGGGGATTGCTTTATACAACCGCTAGCAACCTGGCCAAGAATCACTTTAAACACGAACAGGTAAAACTGAAGTTTAGTACAGGCCATATGGCATCGAATTCTACCGTTGAAACGCCTCAATACGTGCTTGAACATCAAGAATTTGAACATAAACTTCAAACGTGTTTGGGACAGCTTCCATTGCCAAGTAGAGAAGCATTCTTATTGAATAGAGTGGATAGCAAAAAGTACAAAGAGATCGCGGAACTTCTTGAAGTCAGCGTAAAAGCGGTAGAAAAACGTATCAGTATTGCGATTAAGCTGATGATGGATTGCATTGGTTTTAAGATCTAATTATGAAGGAGAAATCGAACATTGACAAATGGGTTGAATCGGGGTTTGATGCGAATCTTCTCCAACAGCTTAAAGATCAGCACCCCAACGATCAGGATCTGCATAATGCCGAATTGATTGTTAATTCGGTTCAAGGGCTAAGACCTATATACGAAAAAAGTAAAAAGGACCTTTGGAATGAACTCGAATCGAAGCTAACCGATGATGTAGTACCACTAAAACCTAAATCAATATCGTATAGATGGTACGCAGCAGCTTCTGTGCTCCTGGTGATTGGTGTCTTATTTATCTGGAAACTTTTTTACAGCGACACCGCCTCGCTGACATCCATTGAAACCGGGCCAGCACAGTCAAAAAATATACAGTTGCCAGACCAATCGGCTATTGTAGTTAATGCACAATCGACCATCCAGTACAATGCCGATAACTGGTCCGAACAACGTAAGATAAATCTCAAAGGTGAGGCATTTTTCACCGTGGTTAAGGGAAGTACATTTGAAGTGGAAACCGACCTTGGGTCAATTCGGGTATTGGGAACTTCGTTCAATGTTAAAGCTCGTGGTAAACTACTTTCTGTAAGCTGTAAAACAGGTAAGGTACGGGTAGCCGGCCCAACAGGTAAGCCGCTTGTATTGACTTCAGGTATGTCGGTTCGATTTGATCGGGGCAACCGAACGTTGAGGTCAAACCAGGACACGTCGCAAATGGGCAGTTGGATCAACGGCGATTTATATTTTACCAATGTACCCCTGAACGAAGTGCTTGATGAACTGGAAAACCAGTATGAAGTCATCGTAAAAGTAGAGAATCCGTCAATATTCGATAAACAATATACTGGCTTTATCCATGTTAATAGAGATATAGATCAGGCAATGGAAGATATTTGTCTACCGCTTAATCTGCGATACGATTTTAATGAAGAAAGCAGAGAAATTACACTTCGTTATTAGGTCTGTAAGCGTGTTCCTTTTTTTGGTGAGTTCATTCTCCGGACTATGCCAGAACATTTCCCTTAAGGCAGATTCTTTGTCGTTGCTTGCTGTTATTCAAGAGGTTGAAGAACAAACCGATGTCCGTTTTGCGTATGATCCCAATTTAATTACCCGTAAATACGTTTCGGTAAATCTTAATCAAATACCCCTTGGCAAAGCCTTGCCAGTGATCTTAAGTGGAACAGATATTTGCTATAAAGAATCTGGACAAAAGCACTATTTGCTGTTTCCTTGTGCCAGGCAAAAGTGGCATATTCAAGGTTCTGTTCATGATAGACAGACTGGAGAACAGTTGCCCTTTGCCGATGTGCGTATTGCGAGCCAACCTCTCGGTGTAGTTGCAGATCGAAATGGTCGGTTTCGACTGAACAATCTAACCACCGATTCTATAGAACTAATGATCTATTACATTGGTTACCATCCGCAAAAACTGCACGTACATAAACATGCCAACGAATCCGTAATTTACCTCGATAGACTATCTGAGCTTCTTGGCAGTTATGAGGTGGATGTATACACGGAAGTCGTAAATGCAGGGGAGTACTTCGGACGTCTAACCATCAACTCGGACTTACTCAAAGGCATGCCCTCGCTGGGAGAACCCGACCCAATTAAAAGCATTAAACTATTACCTGGGGTAGGAGGTAATGCAGAAACAAGTACAGGCATTGCCATGCGTGGAGGCAAATTTGATCAGACCATGATCTTGTACGATGATTTTCAGCTCCTGCACGTGGACCATTTTTTTGGGTTGTTCAGTACGGTTAATCAAAACATGGTTAAGAATATCCAGGTGTATCGAAGTGGTTACAGTTCAAAGTACTCCGGTTTTACCAGTGGCCTGGTTCAGATTGTAGGTAAAGATGGGAATGCCAAACAGGTTGCTGGAGGCTTTGCAACCAACGTGTATAGTTCGAGTGCCTATCTGGAAGTGCCTGTAATCAAGGAGAAATGGAGCACGGCCTTGTCGTTTCGAAGAGATAATGCCTGGTTGAATCATACGTGGTGGAGCGATGGAATTGTATTGCCACATATCGAAAATGAGATACGTACCAAAACCCCCTCTTCTGCCGAGGCTGAAGACACCGAAGGTAATCTCCACTTTGATGACTTCTCCTTTAAAACAAAGTACAGGTTGAACAACAAAAACGAGATCACCCTGAGCACGTTCAGAAGTAGCGATCGCGTAAGTACGGTTTACAACAATTCCATTGATGATGAAGAGGAATTAATCTCCATTTTGGAATTGTCTTCTCAATGGAATAACGATGGCATATCCTTTAAATGGGCTCACAAACCCAATACGAATTACTCGGCGGAGCTCATATATACATACTCGAAATTTGACAACGCAACCAACTTTGACCGTATTCTCGAAGTAATAGATGACGATACATTGGACGACATCAGTGATATTGGTTTTTCCAACAGCTTTACACAGGAGCATTATCGCTATGATGCTGAATGGAAGAGAAAAAAGTCAGTATGGTTGTTCGGAACGGACATAACGTTATTTCGATCACGGTTTACTTCAGTTGAAGATGGAGAGGAATTCACGGATAATTTCACAAAAACGCTGCCGGCCATTTACATCGAAAACGAACGAACGATCAAGGATAACCTCAAGTGGTTAATAGGGACACGCTTAACCTATGAAGATGAAAATGCTCAATTGTATGTTGAGCCGCGGCTGTCTATGTTTTATGCCTTCAATAAAAGACTCAAGTCTACCGTTTCGTATGGGTTGTATTATCAACACGCCAAACAGTACGTCCCGGATGAACGCGATGGGCTAATCCCAGACTATTGGCTCTTACCCGACTACGAATTGACCTTTCCTACAAGAGCACATATAGCCTCCATTGGTCTTACTTACAACAAACGAAAGTGGATGGTAAATGCGGAAGTCTTTTATAAGAATTACGATCAGACCTCAGAGCAATTCCCCTCCATTAGTGACCTGATTGAAAGTAATGCCGACTTTGTAAAGGTGCTCAGTACGGGTAATGGAACTGTAATTGGAGGAGACGTTGTCCTTCGAAAACGGTTTAAGAAATCCAGTACCTGGATGGGTATCGGTTTGAACCGCGTGAGAAACAGTTCCGATTCGATTGAACATCATGAGTATCAGCCTTATTATACCAACTTTGGAGACCTGAAACTGGGCTACCTGTACAGTTGGAAAAAGTGGGAGGGCTCACTAACCTGGACGTGGTTAGGCGGCCGAATGTACACCAACCTGGAAGAAGGAATATCACAACTAAGCGATGCCGACGTCGGCAACAGTCAACTACCAGATTATCATCGATTAGATGCATCACTAAGCTATAAACTAAAAATCAACAAACTGGAT
>DIYD01000259.1 GCA_002428905.1 Bacteroidetes bacterium UBA6063
AAGCCAATGGCGATGACGATCGAACCATTATGCGCTATGGTATTGACGTTCGAACCATCTATAAAAAGATCAAGCTGAGTACCACGGCGAAGTTTGACGACTGGGGGCCTTTTGATTATCACAGAGACTTCAACCAGACCTTCCCGCTCCAGCTGATCGGAGATCTGTCTATGGAAATCGGCAAACCCGATTGGTTTATGTTACCGGGCACCAAAATTGGAATCAGAGGAACGTACAGAACGCTTGATCAATACTCAAACAGGTACGCACCGGCGTATACAACAGATATTTCAGGCTATATTGTACCCGACCCAACGGCTCCGGGATTCCCGAATGGAAATGAGTGGGAGATCCGCACGTATGTTCAAATAAATATTAACAACTAATACGAGCTCAAATAATAACAACGATATGAAAACAAATCGCATTCAAATAAAGACTATTGGGGTATTGGTGGCATCACTACTCATATTTTCGGGTTGTGAGCGAGAGCTTTCGGATGACGCTATTCTACCGGGTTTTCCAACTACGGCTGAAATATATACAGACAACTTTATTGGCTTAGGGACTAATTTCTATTTCCCGTTTGCCGATGCAAAGCCAGACGTATTCTCTGTGGATGAATCGGTAGGGTATAAAAGTAATTCATCGATCCGAATCGATGTTCCAAATGCCAATGACCCTTCTGGGGCATATGCTGGAGCCATTTTTAGAGAAGATGGTCCGGGTAGGGACCTTACAGGTTATGATGCCTTAACTCTTTATGTTCGGGCCTCACAAGGTGTTAATCTTGGAAGTGTTGGTTTTGGGATTGATTATACCCAGGATAAATATCAGGTTTCATTGAACAATGTGAGTATTGGTACGAATTGGACCAAACTTGTTATTCCGATTCCTGATCCAGCGAAACTCCTAAATGAACGAGGCCTTTTTTGGTTTTCTGCAGGTACGCAGGAAACAGGAGGGTTGGGATATACGCTTTGGTTTGATGAAATCAAATTTGAGAAAATGCCTACGCTACGACTGGTGCGATCGGAAATACTCGAAGGGAATTCATCTTCGCTTAAGTCATTTATTGGCTCATCGCTAACGCTCACCGGGTTGAGTCAAATTTTCAATTTGGAAAGTGGAGAAGATGTAACGGTCTCTTCCGCACCATCGTATTATAGTTTTATGTCGTCTGACACAAGTGTAGCTACGGTAGACGAGTTAGGTGTAGTGCAAATTAAAGGCTCAGGTAATTCTGAGATCACGGCAAGTCTGATGGGAGAGCTTTCACTTGGTAAACTAAGTATTGAATCACTCGGTGATTTGCCGAACTCTCCAACACCAACCCAACTCCCTGGTGATGTTAGATCCATTTTTAGTGACACATACGTCAATGCTACAGAAAGCAATTTTACACCAGGTTTTGGTGGGTCAACCACCGAGACGACCGTCTTAAGCACAAGCAATGGAGATGTGCTGCAATATGCGAGTAATAATTTCACCGGAATAATGTTTGAAACACCCATTGATGGCAGCAACATGGGGTATCTGCACATAGATGCGTATGTTCAGGATGCAAGCACTTCAATCGGAATACAGATCAGAGACATTGGACCAAATCAGGTAATTGAAAACAATGTTTTTAACGGTCAGCCTGAAGGTGACGATAAGGATTACCGGTTCACCTTAAATGGGTTCCAGGTCGGTGTTTGGAAATCGTTTGACATCCCTCTGGCAGGAAATATTGCGAACCAGAAAAACAATCTGGGTGCACTAATCATAACAGATGGCCCCAATTTCATTTTAGACAATATCTATTTCTACAAATAATATCTAACAGAAGTACAACATGAACAGGTTAAAGATTAATCGTTTATTACTCATCGCGTTGGCACTGGTGCTAACCATGGGTTTAACCAATTGCAATGACGACTTTAGTCAGGTATTACCAGATCGGCAGTATGAACTGGTTTGGAGTGATGAATTCAACGGAGATTCTGCTACTAAAGTGGATCAGACTAAATGGGTTTATGACCTTGGAAAGGGAAACAATGGTTGGGGGAACGGTGAACTTCAGAGCTACACCGATAAGACTGAAAATGTTTCACTTGATGGCAAGGGAAATCTGGTTATACGTGCTGTTGAAACATCGAAAGGCGTTTATACGTCTGGAAGAATCAAAACAGAAGGACTGTTCGCGCACAAACACGGAAGAATAGAAGCACGAATCAAAACTCCAGCCGGTCAGGGCATATGGCCCGCGTTTTGGATGCTTGGAGAAAATATCGCACAGGTAGGTTGGCCGCAATGCGGAGAGATTGACATTATGGAACAAAAAGGACAGTATCCTTTTATAACGTACGGAAGTTTGCACGGTCCAAATTATTCGGCCGGAAATGCCGTTTCGGATTCCTACAGACTGGAAGCTGGCCGGTTCGATGATACGTATTACACATACGCAGTAGAGTGGGGAGAGGACTACATCGATTTCTATCTGAACGATAACCTGTACCAACAAATAACACCGGATGACGTACCTGGCGAATGGGTGTATAATCAGCCGTTTTTCCTAATACTCAATGTTGCCGTTGGAGGAAGCTTTGTAGGCGCGCCGAATGACAATACGCAATTCCCTGGTGCCATGTATGTTGATTATGTTAAGGTTTATAAAGAGATAAATTGATGCGTCTGCTCAGATTTAGCCGATCCGCACTATTGAGCACAGCACTTCCCTAACTTTAGAACAGATTTAAACGAATAGATTATACCAACCTTTATGCAAGGCCTAACAATGGAAGCCCCAACTCCTCAAATAGAAATAAGTCGAATTATCGTAGATGGTGAGAAGTTCTTTCGGATTACCAACAACGATTTTATGCGCCCATTCTTTATGAGTATAGTCAGCGACTCCAACCACTGGATGTTTATCTCCAGCAACGGAGGATTAACCGCTGGTAGAAAGAATTCGAACCACGCTTTATTCCCTTATTACACCGATGACAAGGTTTCAGATTCGTTTGAGACCACCGGTTCCAAAACCATTTTTCGTGTCACCGATAGCGAACGAACTCAGGTATGGGAGCCGTTTTCCATTCGATCTGACGGTTTTTACCATACGACCCGAAACCTGTATAAGAACATTTATGGCAATAAGATCATTTTCGAAGAAATCAATCACGACCTTGGATTGACCTTTCGGTACCAATGGTCTTCCAGCAACAAATACGGTTTTGTTCGTAAGTCGAGCATCGAAAATCGTTCGAATAAATCGAAAGACATCGCATTCATTGACGGGATTCAGAACATATTACCTGCTTCGGTAAATCCAGAGGTGCAAAACGCAACCAGTAACCTTGTTGACGCCTATAAACGAAGTGAACTCGTTCAAGAGGCAGGCATTGGCTTATATGCACTCAGCGCAATTATTGTGGACAAGGCTGAACCGAGCGAGGCCCTCAAAACCAATGTGGCCTGGTCATTTGGATTAGAACAACCCGTTCACCTCCTTTCCAGTTTGCAATTCAACCAATTTAGAAAAGGACTTCCGATTACGGAGGAAACCGACATAAAAGCGGAAAAAGGCGCATACCTGGTGCATTCCAACATCAACCTATCTGCCGGAGATCAACAAGAATGGACTATTGTGGCTGATGTGAACAAAGACCATAAGGCGGTAACTGAACTGATCCATCAAATCAGAAACAACAAGTCGATAGCAGATGAAGTTCAGGAAAACATCAACCTGGGAACAAAGCGATTGACCATACTCAATGGCTCTGCTGATGGTTTACACCTGACAGCAGATAAGTTCAAGAACACCCGGCATTATTCGAATACGTTGTTCAATATTATGCGAGGTGGTGTGTTTGATGACAATTACACCATTGAGAAATGGGATTTCCAGAAGTACCTTAAAACAGCCAACAGAGAGGTTAGTGAGCGTCAAAACGAAGTTCTGGCCGAATTACCTGAAACGTTTTCACTTTTTGATTTAAGAGAACGCGCCAATGCCACAACCGATATGGATTTTAAACGGTTGTGTATTGAATACATGCCGCTCAAGTTTAGTAGACGACATGGTGACCCCAGCAGGCCCTGGAATAAGTTTTCGATAAACACCAGGAGTGAGATTGACGGTTCCAAAATTCTCGATTATGAAGGGAACTGGAGGGACATCTTTCAGAACTGGGAAGCACTGGCACTGTCGTTCCCGGCATTTAGTGAAGGCATGATCTTCAAATTCTTAAATGCATCGACTTTCGAAGGATACAACCCATATCGGGTAACAAAAGATGGCTTCGACTGGGAAACGATAGAACCGGATAATCCCTGGTCGTATATAGGGTATTGGGGCGATCATCAGGTAATCTACCTGCTTAAGTTACTCGAACTGAACGAAAAGTATTACCCGGGAACCTTAAACGGCTATTTTGATCAGGAATGCTTCGTCTATGCGAATGTTCCATACAAGATTAAAAGTTACCAAAGCATTCTTGAAAACTCGAAAGATACCATTGAGTTTGATGAGGAGCTCGACAATTACATTCGTAAACAAAGAACAATTCTAGGTGAAGATGCCGCACTAATCCATGTAGAGAATAATGCCATATACAAGGTGAACTTCATCGAAAAAATCCTGGCTATGGTCTTGAC
>DIYD01000165.1 GCA_002428905.1 Bacteroidetes bacterium UBA6063
ACAAGACCGAGTTGATGCAGGACCGGATGTATGATCAGTTTCCGGATTCGTCTATAAAAACACATGATTATGGCTATTTGTACCTCAATGGTAATGCCGACATCCATATGCTTCGCGATATGAAGAAGCGGGAAAACGTGTTGAAACCCGATTTGCCATCAATGGAGCGGAGTTTTCACATGCAGTATCCGCGTCGGTATTTAAGGAAGATCATGAGGTTGTGTGATAAAAACCAGATTGCCTTGTACTTTCTTTACATGCCTTCCTATGATTCCAGAAGGCCTGTGCCACTTGAGGCTGAAACATATCAATCGCTTGGTACATTATTGTTACCGCCTATGGAGATATACGAGAACCAGTTATACTGGTACGATAAAAGCCACTTGAATATTCCTGGTGCAAAGGCAGTCTCAAAATGGTTGGCAGATGAGCTCAATAAGCGAGATAGAAACAAAATCGACTAAAAGAAATGGGTCGAAGTTCAAAACTTCGACCCATTTTATCTTATCGTCTAAACATCTAGATATCTAAGTATCTAAATATCTATCAACTGTTCATTATGGCCTCAATCTCATCCACTTCAATAGGCATATTGATTTCGTCCATTAAGTCGGTATAACCGTTTTCTTCGATGACAATGTTGTTCTCAATGCGAACTCCAATACCTTCTTCTGGGATATAAATTCCTGGTTCGCAGGTAAACAGGTTTCCGGCCTGCATTGGTTCGTAGCGCATACCACTATCGTGTACGTCGATGCCTAAGAAGTGCGAAGTCCCGTGCATGAAGTACTTTTTGTATGCTGGCCAGGCTGGGTCTTGATTCTTGATGTCGTCCATTGTAATTAAACCAAGGTCAACCAATTCTTTCTCCATGATATCACCTACAACCTTATGGTATTCCATTAACATGGTTCCAGGCTTAAGCAATTCACGTGCTTCTTTCATAACACGTAGCGTAGCATTGTATACGTCTTTCTGGCGCTGTGAGAATTTCCCATTGGCTGGCAAACAGCGTGTCATGTCACTTGCATAGTTGCCATAATCCACCCCACAATCAACGAGAATCAGATCGCCGTCTTTTACAATCTTATTGTTGTCGATATAGTGCAATACGCAAGCACTTTCACCGCTGGCAACGATAGGTTCAAAAGAAAAGCCATTGCCCCGGTTTGAGATGAACTCATGAATTAACTCAGCCTCTATTTCATATTCCCATACACCGGGTTTCGTAAACTTCATGATACGTTCCCAGCCCAATTTGCTGATGGCTATTGCTTTGCGTGCCATATCAATTTCGATCGGATGTTTTACAGAACGTAAACGTTGCAAGATTTTCCCAGCCCGCACATAGTTGTGTAACGGGAATTTCTCTTTCATTTCAAGCGCAAAGTCCAGGTTTCTGTAAGGCGACTTGAATGGATATCGGTCGTTCTCGTTTAACGGAAGATAAACATTATCCGCCATGTTAATGACCGCACGAAGCCGCTCCAGGTAATTCTCGTTCCAGAAGATATTGGCTATACCCGAGGTTTCTGTGGCTTCTTTCTTCGTATACTTATGTCCGTCCCATACGGCAATATGCTCGTTGGTTTCGGTTAGGAATAAACACTCTTTGTATTCATCAATTGGACAGTCGGGAAACAACACCAAAACAGAGTCTTCCTGATCAATACCACTTAGGTAGAACAGGTCGGAATTTTGTTTGAATTTATGAAAGGCGTCACCATTCCAGGAATACTGGTAATTGCTATGGAAGATGGCAATACTACCGGGCTGCATTTCAGCCACGAATTTTTTTCGATTGTCAATGAAAAGTTGGTTGTCTATTGTTGGGTATTTCATATGCCGTTATTGAACGGCAAGTTTAACCAAAAAAAGGCATTCAGTGATGCGATATCGATCAGGTCAACGCTGACTTAGATCATTTTTTGAACCCCAGTAGTTTGAGGGCATCGTTCCAGAAGGATTTGAACTCTGCTTTGGAGCTCATCATTTTTCGCAGTTCTGTTCCGATAGTGGCTTTATCATCACTCAAAGGAGCAGCCTTTTCTTCCTGATCAAAGTACTTGTTCGTGATGTGATCAACTCCTGCAATTTGATCTGCCTTTCGAAATTGCTCCCGTGCACGTTTGGTATGTCCTAGCTTTTCTTCAGCAAGTCCCAGGTTGTTTAGGGTGATCTCATTGCCGGGGTCGAGCTCATTGGCCTTCATATAATCGGCAATGGCACCTTCCGTGTCCCCAATTTTGTCCTTCACATAGGCACGACAAGCGTAGCGATAGCCATTCTCAGGGTCAAGCTCTACGGCTTTGTTGAGGTCTTCCATGGCAGACTTAAAACGCAGGTGGAATTTGCAAACACCGCGTTCTGCATAAAACTCGGGCTGGTCTCCGAAATTCGCTATGGCCAGGTTCCAAACATTCATTGCATCTTCATAGCGCTTTAAACGGTGCAAAGACTCCCCTTTAATACCGGTTAGGTCGTACGATAATGGTTCTGTTGTTTCTTCAAGCAACTTTAAAACCTGCTCAAATTCGCCTTCCTGATATGCTTTTAGTATCTGTGTGTTGTCCATTGCAAAAAGAAAACACAAAGATATTGCCTTTTGTTTTTAACCAGGATTTCAAAAGTAACTTGGTTACATGTGGTACTTTTGTGGCGAAGTAAGATAGTTACTTAAATGAAGAATAAATACATCGACCTGGTTGAACAGACGTTTGATTTTCCACAGGAAGATTTTTCGATCGACGATAATCATACTTTATTGTTTCACGATGTGAATCTGATGGACTTGATTAAACAGTACGGTACTCCATTAAAGTTTACCTATTTGCCACGGATTTCGGAGAACATAAAGCAGGCAAAAACCTGGTTTAACGTGGCTATGGCTAAGGTGGACTATCAAGGGAACTACAATTATTGTTATTGTACCAAGAGCTCGCACTTTCGGTTTGTTATGGAAGAGGCGCTGAAAAATGATATACACGTAGAAACTTCGTCAGCCTTTGATTTAGAGATCATTAAGTCGCTTCATGAAGATGGTTTAGTGACCAAAGATCAATTTGTGATATGCAATGGGTTTAAAACAGAAGCATACCTCGACCGCATTTCAGAATTGGTAAACAACGGATTTTCGAATTGTCATACCATCCTCGATAACAAAGATGAGCTTGAAGCATTGGCGCCACGAATGAAGGGAGATTTTAATGTTGGGATTCGCATTGCATCCGAGGAAGAACCCAAGTTTGAATTTTATACCAGCCGTTTGGGAGTCGGATATAAAGATATTGTGGACTTTTATCTAAATAAGGTAAAACCGGTCAAACGGGCCAAACTAAAGATGTTACATTTCTTTATTAACACCGGTATCAAAGACAATGCTTATTACTGGAATGAGCTGCATAAATGCCTCAAGGTATATTGCATGCTCAAAAAGGAGTGCCCAGAACTTAATTCGTTAAACATTGGTGGTGGTTTCCCCATTAAACGCTCCCTAAAGTTTGAGTACGATTACGAGTATATGGCCGAGGAGATTGTTTCTCAGATTAAATTAGTTTGCGAAGAAGAAGGTGTGCCGGAACCAGACATATTCACAGAGTTCGGGTCTTTTACTGTAGGTGAAAGCGGTGGTACAATCTACAGTGTAATTCACCAGAAACGGCAAAACGATCGCGAGCGTTGGAATATGATCGATGGAAGTTTCATGACCACATTGCCGGATGCCTGGGCCATCAATCAGCGTTTTATTATGCTGCCCGTAAATAAATGGGATCAGAATTACGAACGGATTTTGCTAGGCGGATTGACCTGTGATAGCGACGACTACTACAATTCGGAACAACACGTCAATGCCATTTATCTTCCAGAGTATGGAACGGGAGAGGAGCCACTTTATATCGGCTTTTTTAATACCGGGGCTTACCAGGAATCGTTAAGTGGTTTTGGTGGAATTCAGCACTGTTTAATACCTTCGCCCAAGCATATTGTCATCGACAAGAACGCCGAAAGTGGGGATTTGAATACACGCATATTCAGTAAAGAACAAAGCCACAAAAGCATGCTAAAAATTCTAGGGTATTAAGATTAGTTCAACAATGAAAACACCAATTTCAAGCTTTATTGACACATACTTTTTGCACTTCAATGCTGCTTCTCTTGTAGATGCTGCGGATGGTTATATCAAACATCTGGATGAAGACGGGAAGATGATGATCACCCTGGCCGGCGCTATGAGCACGGCTGAGTTGGGGAAGATTCTGGCTGAAATGATTCGCCAGGACAAGGTATCCATAATCTCCTGTACCGGAGCTAATTTGGAAGAGGATATCATGAATCTGGTGGCGCACTCGCATTATAAACGCGTACCAAATTACCGCGACTTGACACCTAAACAGGAATGGGAGTTATTGGAGAAAGGGTTGAACCGGGTTACAGATACCTGTATCCCGGAAGAAGAAGCGTTCAGGCGTTTACAGGATAAGATTGAGAAGCAATGGAAGCAAGCGGAAGCGGATGGCGAGCGCTATTTCCCTCATGAGTTTATGTATAAGATGTTGCTGAGTGGTGACCTCGAAGCGTTTTATGAGATTGATCCGAAAGACAGCTGGATGCTTGCCGCTGCGGAAAAGAACCTGCCCATTGTGGTTCCCGGTTGGGAAGACAGCACCATGGGGAATATTTTTACCAGTTATTGCATCAAGGGTGAATTAGATACTTCCACGGTTAAATCGGGTATTGAGTATATGATGTACCTTACAGAATGGTATCGGGCTAATAGTGCTGGAAAAGGCGTTGGATTCTTCCAGATAGGCGGAGGAATTGCAGGCGATTTCCCAATATGTGTAGTTCCTATGATGTACCAGGATTTGGAATGGGAGGAAGTACCTTTCTGGAGTTATTTCTGTCAAATATCGGACTCCACTACCAGTTATGGCTCGTACTCAGGCGCCGTACCGAATGAAAAAATAACCTGGGGTAAACTAGACATTGACACTCCTAAGTTTATCATTGAATCGGATGCTACCATAGTTGCACCGTTGATATTTGCTAAAGTTTTAGGCTGGTAAATCCAGGCTGTCTAGCAACTTTCTAACCATGGCAGATTTGTTGTGCTGCTTGTCTTTTTCGTAACTGAATAACAAATTCCGAAGAATTCGTTTTACTATTTCCACATTGGAACAAACGGAAAAAAACTCTGGTTTTGGTTCAATTTTCAGCTGCTTAAGGAAAGAACGCAGGCTTTCTCCGTTCAGGATTAACCCATCCGTAAACGGATTGATATAGAACATGATGTCCGAATCGTCGTCTTCAGGAATAGAGCTTTCTTCATTGAAGCTTTTGATTATCTCCAATCCTTCGAAACTTTTGTAGCCCAACACAAAGTGCTGCGGTAGGTTCACACCAAAAACAGGTATGTTTAAACGTTGTGCGATGAGGCTATAAACCACGCCTAAGAGTACGGGATTGCCTGTGCGGTTCTCCAATACTTTGCTAATAAATGAATTGTGAACTGCGTGGTAATAATCGGTATTGCCTTTGAACTTGTGCACCTTGAAGAACACATAATTCAACACCTTAATTTGTTCAAACGAGGTAAGTTCGTAGTTGAACTCCAACCAGGCGTCTAAGCGAATCTTATCAAGTTGCTGGTGAATTTCCTGTTCATTGGTGTAGGGAAACTCAATACGCTCAAGGATGAGCAAGCCTTTCAACAGATCTTCGCTCTCATGGCGTTGCCACAGCTGCAGGTCTCGTAAGATTTCGGTTTTCTTGAGCTCCCGAATAATGCTGTTCATCCGTTTGAGACGAACCGCTTCCTGTTCTTTGAGTGAAGCTTGTTCCAGGAATGAAATGGCCTCATGACCAAAGGATAGTATCTTCGACTCCACCTGTTCAACGACTTCCTCGTCGGTGTCGTCTAACAAATAAATCAGGCTGGAAAGTTCATTTTCATCGATCATAAAAGCTTATTTCTTCTTCGCGCGAGCCTTCTTTTTAGGCGCTTTTTCTTCAATCATCTTCTTAACCTCTTCCAACGTCAAAGACTGTACATCAAATGTCTTTGGCAATTCAATCTTGGTTTTGCCTTTAATGATATTGAATCTGCCCCATCGAGCTTTTTGTACAGATATACCTTCGTCATCCCAACGATGAATATACTTTTCTATTTCCTTTTGCTTCTTCTGCTCAATCAGTTCAGTAATGTCATCCATCGTAAGGTTATTGAAGTCGTACTTCTTGTTTACGTTGATAAACATGTTGTTCCATTTGATAAAAGGTCCAAATCTACCAGTACCTTTTTGCACGGGCATTCCTTCGTATTCTGCAATTGGAGCATCTGCTCGTTGCTTGGCCTGAATTAATTCAATTGCTCTGGCCTGGTCAACAGAATGAATGTCTTCATCTTTCGGAATCGATACAAACATTTTGTCGAAACGCACGTATGGCCCAAATCGTCCCTGAGCAACAACGAGTTCCTGACCTTCGTACTCACCAATAGTCTTAGGGAACTTGAATAATTCAAGTGCTTCCTCCAGCGTTATGCTTCCCAGGTTCTGACCGGGTTGAAGACCTGCAAATTTTGGCTTGTCTTCTTCGTCCGTTTTGCCAATCTGTACCATCGGACCAAACCTGCCCAGTCGTACAATAACATCTTTACCTGATTCCGGATCAACACCTAAATGCCGCTCACCACTGGCGCGCTCCGCTGTTTCCATGGCGTTGTCAACGGTCTTATGGAAAGGATTATAGAAGTCGTCAATCATTTTCGACCACTCTTTTAGGCCATTAGCAATGTTGTCGAATTCCTTCTCCACGTTTGCCGTGAAGTTATAATCCATGATCTGATCAAAATGCTTAATCAGGAAGTCGGTTACAACCATGCCGATGTCGCTTGGCACAAGCCTGCCTTTGTTGCTACCCGTCATTTCGGTTTTGGCAACGGAGGAGATCGTATCATTTTTCAGGGTAAGAATGGTATATCCACGTTGTACT
>DIYD01000166.1 GCA_002428905.1 Bacteroidetes bacterium UBA6063
GCAAAGGAATGCGTCTTTCTGGCATATGATTTTCCCACCCATGTCATCCAAATCAAGCGGAACGATTCTACCTGGATAGGGACTGGCAAATGCCAGCCGCGCCTTTGTAGAGCCACCCTGGGTAAAAACGGTCATAAAAAGTCGCTCACCGGTTAACACCCGTTTTCCTGCGTTCCAGAGCTTGTCTAAAAATGACTCTTTTTCTTTTGCACCATCACCAAATATGGTTTGCATCGTGATGGTTTGATCCATATACATAAAACTTCCGGGTTCGGCAATCACGGATTCATTCGGATCCAGTTCTATTTCGACAAACTGCATCTCCTCTCCTACTATTTTATAATCTATTTCGTGGGCGTTCATTTCAATTTTAATTTGTTGTGCAATATGATAAAAACGTACTTACCATACGTTAGAGTTGGGTAAACGTTTCATAATCTTCTATCAAACTAACGATACCGACGTCTAACCTTGGGTTCAAATACGCCTTGTTTTACACGTGATCTCCGCTTCTTATTCTTGTCAATACTACCTCCGGTTTTCTGCCCCTCGCTAAATGCCGGACACTCTTTGGCCTTGCATCCTTCAAGTGTGAATACAGAAATCATAAGGCCTGCAGCTAATACAATGATTTTCAATTTTTTGTAAAACACCCCCAAATATAAAATTGGTATTAATTTGACACAATTAGGTGTTTAATTTGTGCAGACTATAAAAGTGAAAAATTAATGGGTTGGCGGATGCGGTTTGCAATTCTTATATGGATGTTTTTTGGTGTGTTAAGTCCGGTCTTTGGGCAAACCATTCGAGTGCTTGAGGTTTACGGCGATCCGATCTCAGAAGTACAGGTAGAAGTTTTTTCACAACAATCCAGTACTGTTTATACATCAAGTCCAGAAGGCTTGGTAAATGTTAACACCGCAGCGGTAATCGACTCTGCACGATTCAAACACACATCCTATGAAACACTGGTACAAACTGGTAAAGAACTTGAATCGAACCGGTTCAATGTTGAACTTCGGATGTACACCTACCTTCGTGCACCTTATTATTATCGGCACAATCCTGATTTTCAACGGCAGAAAGACCAGGTGATTAAAACCATATCGGTTAGCCCGAAAGAAGCTCGGTTCCACAACCCACAGACCACAGCCGACTTACTGGGTTTGAGTAATCAAGTCTATGTTCAAAAGTCGCAAATGGGTGGTGGTAGCCCAATGATTCGAGGCTTTGCAGCCAACAACGTATTGATTGTAGTCGATGGTGTGCGAATGAACAATGCCATTTTCCGAGACGGTAACTTACAAAATGTTATTTCTATTGACCCACATATGATTGCACGCACGGAGGTGCTTTTTGGTCCCGGTTCCATGATCTATGGAAGCGACGCCATGGGCGGTGTAATGGCCTTTAAAACACGACAACCCCGTCAATCCGACACACAGTATTATAGTGGTAATGTTATGCTCCGAACGGCCACTGCAAACCGAGAAACAAGCTGGCACGTAGATTTGGATTACGGCAAGGGTAAATTCTCTGGGTTGAGCAGCATCACGCTTTCGAACTATGGTGATCTGGTCATGGGGAATAATGGTCCTGAAGAATATACCAGACCCAGTTTTAGTGAGTTCAACGGCAACACAGATTCGATTATTCAAAGTGATGAACCAAACAAACAATATTTCACTGGTTACAGCCAAATCAACTTCAATCAGAAGTTCAGAATAGTTCCGGACTCGAACACCAATTTGGTCACTCATTTTGGCTATACCACCACATCTCCTATTCCACGCTATGATCGATTGGTTCAAACACGAAATGGATTACCTCGATTTGGTGACTGGTATTATGGGCCCCAAAAATGGACTCAAATAAATCAACGCTTAGAGCGTCGTTTGCAGAAAGCATTCTTTGCCGATAAAATGGTGGCTATTGCAGCTTTTCAGCGGTTTGAAGAAAGTCGGTTTGTACGACAATTCAAAAGCGACAACTTAAACCACAATACGGAGGTAGTGAACGTTGGTTCGCTTAACCTGGACTTTGATAAGGAATGGGGCAAAACCGATGTACTCTATGGTGTTGAACTGGTAACGAACAACGTGCAGTCTATTGGAGTGGGCACACAAATCGACTCCGGGTTCACCTATGATATCGCTACACGCTATCCCGATAGCAGCTCCATGAACACCTACGCTGCATACATGTCATTCAAACGTGATTTGGGTAGGAGATGGATGATCTCCCTTGGAGGACGCTATTCTTATATTGCGTTAGATGCTCCGTTCAATACGTCTTTTTATGACTTCCCATTCACCAGCATCAGTATTCGAAAATCGGCGTTAAGTGGAAGTTTTGGTCTTCGTTATTTGTTGAACACCAAATCCTATGTATTTGCCAATGTTGCCAGTGGTTTTAGAGCACCAAATATTGACGATATGGGCAAGATATTCGATAGTCAGCCAGACCGCGTTATTGTACCGAACCCCCAACTTCAACCAGAGTACTCCTACAATTCGGAAATTGGTATGCACCTAAGCATTGGGCAACGCATAGAACTACTCTTAAATGCGTACTACACTATAATCGACAATGTAATCGTGCGTGCAGACTATACCCTCAACGGGCAAGACAGTTTGACGTACAAAGGTGAAACCCTTCGAATTCAATCCCTGGTGAATAATGATCAGGGAACGATTCAGGGACTTGAAGCACAATTCCGATACGATTTCACCAATGAATTGTCACTTCGAACTGGTTTCAATATCATGACCGGAACCACAGCAGATGGCTTACCCATCCGACATGTAACCCCAAACTTTGGAAACACCAGTGTAAATTGGTCTCGTAAGAAGGTTCGACTAAGCTTGTATTCGAATTACAACATGGAGTTGTCAAACGATCGCTTGTCTCCAAGTGAACAGTCGAAAACCCATATCTACGCACTCGATGCCAACGGGCTTCCTTATTCACCTGCGTGGTGGACGCTAAACCTAAAATCGAAGATTTCCTTTTCGAACAGTTTGGTATTAAATCTCGGGTTAGAAAACATTCTGAATAAACGATACAGGCCATACAGCTCGGGGATTTCGGCACCAGGTAGAAACCTTATTCTTTCGATTTACGGAAGATTCTAAATGTCTAATAACTAACGCACCCATTTCGTGTTGTAGTCGTCATTTCTTAATTGTAGGATATATTAAATGTATCTTTGTTCCGTTATACTACGTACTATGCGAATACTTAAGATACTACTTGCGGTTACTGTTGTGTCTGTCGGTCAGCAGGCATTTGCTCAGAAGTTTACAGCCTTTGGTGTACAAACCGGTATTAATTATGGCGAGTCTGTTATAAAGGAGACGTTTACCGACAATGGTGTAGATCTTAATTATGCAACGGATGAAGCCGATGTTGCAGTTAACTGGGGTGTATTCATGCGATTTGAGTTCCTGAAATTCGGATTCCAACCACAAATTCTTGCGAGTAACTATAATACAAAAATGCGATTGAGCTCGCCGGAATTTGATTCTATTCTTACCTTGAAGCAAAATCGTTTCGATATTCCATTGCTTCTGGCCTATGCTCCAAACAAACGCTTTCGATTACTTACAGGGCCCGTATACACACGCATGCTCGAGAATAAAGTACAAACCAATGAGTTCTTGTTCGAGGAATTTGGGCAGATCTTCAACGGTGGTTCATGGGCGTGGCAAATGGGTTTTGGTTTTGATCTGGGCAGATTAGCCATCGATTGTAAATATGAAACAAGTCTTGGACGAATTGCAGACGATGTGACCATCCGAGGTAAGCAATACGACTTTGATCAACGTTCCAACACCTTGCAATTCACGCTGGGCTATGACTTTATAAAGTAAGCGATACATGCTTCTAAAACGCTCCTTGTGGTTAAGCATCATCTTAACTGCGGTGTATATGACGTTGGGCATACTTGTTCAGGTATGTATTGAGTTTCCTTCAGACCTACTAACCTATCTGTTCATACCTGTTGCGCTGGCCTTTTGGAATGGGTCAGTAAAAAGTTCGGGAACTCCAGCAACAGAAGAAGTACTGCGTAGTTTGACCATTACTGGCACAGGTGTATGTCTAGTCTTCTTTTTACTCGGTCTGATCATCTTTAAACTTCGACAAGGATATCGGTCTTAATACATACCAAAACGGTTGTGCCTTCCGTTTATAAGTTGTCGTTAATCAATTATGTATTATGAAAAGAAAATGGATTCTAATTCCTGTACTTTTTGTTGGGTTTATTCTCGCAGGTATGGGGCTCATCAAATTATTATTAAATCACATCTACGATCGTCAAGACTGCGAGCGGTTCAACATCGACAACATTGAATGTCGAACTGGGATTAACATTCCCGAAGTTCTTGATGCCGAGTGTGACTGTGAAGACAATGTAAAAACCAGTTGTTTTGTCATCGATACAAAGCACACCGACTTAGAAAAGTACATTGTGAGACATGGGTTTCAAAAAGTAGACAAACAATTTGCCGAAGCCAAAGGCAGTGATGAAAACACGGAATGGTCTGCAACCTTAGATTATACTTCAGGTGATCTGTACTTCCTGATTAATTACAAGTAATTACAGCTTCATTATTTTTAGCGATGCCACGAGGTCTTCGTTAGCATTTAGAATGCGCAGCACATAATAGCCTTGCGCCAGATTTGTGGTTGAGAATTCAAACTCATTCCTTCCTACTTCCACCATAGCGGTGAGCAGTTCTCCAACCAGTTTGCCTTCCATACTGTAAAGGTTAAAGTTCAGTTCTTCCGACTCCTCAGCCGTAAAGCGTACTATGGCCTTTTCAAGTGCCGGGTTAGGAAGTAACATAACTTCCTTTTTCTTTGGTAGTGTTGTTAACGTTCGGTCAACAGTTACAGAACCGATCCAAATGCCATTTCTACCGCGTGGGCTACCTGGTGCATATGGTCTTCCAAATGAACCGGAGAACCATACTTCGCCATCACGATTGTAACGTGTTTGAATACCTGTATAATCTCCCCAACGTTCTAGCGAGTCGCCTAAACGGTTAATCGAATGCTCTCCATCTTTAATGCGAACTACGCTGGAGATGATACCTTCTTCGCCCTGGTTCTTATTATAAAACGCGACTGAAGTTCCGGGAAATACCAGTTCCGAACTGTGTGAAAACGTGATCACAGAAGCGAACGGATATTCGTCATTACCCACATAGGTTATGGACGGATATGCATAGTCAAAGGAATCTGACTCGATGTAACTGGCGTTAATATTCAAATTGCTTAAATCGAGTAAACCATGGAAAATCCCCGGACTATTCTTCTCATGAATCATAGTAGATTGAACATATTGAATATAACCATCGTGTTCTATGGCAGATAATACCCTGGTATCGTTGGTTTGCAGCAGATTTTCAGGATCGGGTTGAAACGCAGAAGGCGGCACTCCGTATTTCTTATCGGCAGTAAGTACGTTTAGATTATACGTGGCATTGCCAGACATTCGTGTGTCGGTAATTTCGTGAAGAAATACCGAATCATTTGAGGCATCGCCTGGGCGCACAGACAAGAAGTGCATGTTGGGTGATGTGAATGCACTTCCACCTTGCACGGCGCAAATACTCCACAATGGTTTACCATTATAGTTCAGATCGTGCCACAGATCCTGATAGACTGTATCTTTTCCTTCAAAGCCAGAAGCTTTATCAATTTGCCAGATAATAGACTGAGTAAAACCTTCCTGCCAACTCTCACCATCTCTAAGAATATTCACCGTAATGAATAGATCGTCTTTACTCAGGCCTATGATTGGGTAATCAGACCACGTTGTATTGGGTGCGAATGGGTTACCGTCTATAGCATAAAAGTTCCAAGCGTTATGTGGATTATTGGTCTCGCT
>DIYD01000115.1 GCA_002428905.1 Bacteroidetes bacterium UBA6063
ACGTTTATTCAGTGGTCGATCGTGATCCGATACATCAAAACTCCAGTCCGATTTGCAATGCCGTAAAAGGGTAAGTAATTTCACCCATCAAATGTACGCAGAGATCTTTGTTTATCTTTAAACTATCATCGTGCACAGCGATGTGGTAAGTTCTCTACTGTTACCTTACAACTCTTTTAGTCTGTACTGGCGAAATCTTCTATCCCAGTATATTTCTTCTTGGGAAATTCGAAAGGTTGTAAAGGCATAGCGATTTACTGCCTTTTGCTCCACTACAAGATTGTAGTCCTGGTCAATAGATATAAGTGCTCCATTGCTCTTTGAGCTAAGACAGTCATAAACACCATAAGCTTCAAAGTCTTTTCTTGGATCTGAAAATAGATTGTAAACTATGATTTTGATGTTTTGTCCGATGTAGTCCTCCAATATATAGCAGGTTCCTCTAGGGTTACGACTACAAAGATCGATACCATCCGAGAACAAGATGACCGCTTTTTCCGCAGTAGTGTCTCCTGAAAACATATCCAATGCTTCTTTTAGTCTTTTGTTCAGTGGGGTTTGTCCCACCAATTCCATCCGCTTAATTTTAGCACTCAACACGTCATAGTTTTTCGTGCGTAATGGTTCCTTAATAACGGGAGCTGGTCGCATACAGTCATCGATGGTTATTAACCCTGTTTGAAATGAATCCTTATTATGCTCTTCGTAATTTTTCAAATCATCCAGTATACTCAACACTTCTACCTTCATCAGTTTCTCTCGCGTCATTTTACCTGAATTCGGTAAACGTATCATTTCACTCATGGAAAGGGAATAATCCAACAAAAAGACGATTTCATCCATCTTGGTCAGTACATCTTCGAATTGCGCATTCCTGCCGGGTAAGATATAATTTACCCCACCACGGGAAACCGCAAATGGTTTTGGGGCAATTGGTTTAAGCGACTTATCTGTGGTTAAAGGTAATTGATAGTCCTTGTCTATTCGGTTCTGAACCAATTTCTCAAGCAGAAACAGATTCCCATATATCGTTGTATCTGTGCACCCGAATTTTATGGCTTGTGTATAGTTACAAATAGCATCAAGATAGTCGACCTGTGATGTATAAATACAAGTACCAGAAGTGTCTGCTATATCAAATGCCCTGATCAGGTTATTGGCTTCATTTTGACCGAATATTTTGCAATACCCCAGATGCGCATACAAAATCCCGATGATCGCGCTATCTGCATGGTCACCGGTAAAAACAGGGTCAGACAAGACACTAATTATTTTTTCTTTAGCACGGGCAAATTCTTTCTCTCTAATCAGTTGCTTGACCTCATAGTTCAAAAAATAAGGAGTTTGTTTAAACAGGCTTATTCCAGCTATAGTAGAATCCAAATACCGATCAAATTGGTCAAATTCACCGTTTCTTTCAAGGCATTCTATAAGTTGTATCTTGATGATTGGATGAATTACACCCGCTTCAAGACACTTTAGGTAGGCATCTCTTGCCTTGGCATATTTCTGACGTTGAAACAGGTATGAGGCCTTCTGAAATAACTTGCTCTCAAGATAGTATGGATCATCATCGACCGTTTCCAGACTTTGGGTTATAGTCTGCGCATTCAAACTGGTAAACACCACAGATACAACCAAAAATAACATCGAACGCTTCACGCATTCAATTAACAACAATTTTTGCTTTGTGCTTCACTTAAATTAATCAATGGAAGATTTGTCTTTACCAACGTCCCTCTTCACCCCTATTCACTTTTTGGACATCAATACGCTGGAAAGAGGGTAAACGCAAGCACGTTATTTAGAAGTAAGACCACATAAGTGAAAGGACAGCTGTGTTTTCAGAATACTGCCATTGGCAATACCATAATCTGTGTTAATCTCTGTCGTCTGATCGTTTGCCAAATCCAAATACCTGAACCGCATATAAGGTTTTTGCCCGTTTATCATAGGCTAGCTTGAGTCCGGTATACTCGTACTGTTCATATAGCATATTCTTTCGATGAACCTCCGAGTTTAACCAGGCTTGAACAAAGTAATATTTGGCTTGTTCATACTGGTTGATGGTTAAGGTGTCTAACCTGCCCTTTTCGGCACGATATATGGCCGGTTGAAAAAGCATAATAAAGGCAGTATTCTCTCCAACACCAAGCATATGCCCGCCGTAATATTCAACCCGGCTTCGTGTCTTTGCCTTTTGAGCAGATGGCTGTCTGTGCGACAACTTTTGTATTCGTGTGATGTACTTCACCTGATCTTCTGCTGCCAGCATCAACGAGGAATCTGTTTGTAACAATTGAAGTGATTTGCGTGCGCGTAGTGTGTTAATTTCTTTGAGGATATCGTTTTCCAACCGTTGTAAATCAACGGCGTTGTGACCTATGTGCTGGGCGGAGAGCAAGCCACAGGTTAAAAGCAAAACAAACGAAGTAAGCAACCGCATACTATCAATACGCTAATTCACCTGCATTATTCTCAACGAGTCCAGATTTTCGTACTTCGCATTCAACCATTGGTCGATTCGGTCGAAATCCGACCTTCGCTGAGAAGTCCTCGTTTTCGGGTCAAAACGCAAAAAAACAGTTGTTATCCACTGATTTAAACTGTCCGACATAGGTGTTAATCCATAATCAATGTGTTCTAAGCTCGGAAATAGTACCAAGGCCTCCGCATCCAGTTTTTCCAATGTTCGGCGCTGTTCCCGAATGTAATCCAGTTGACTGTTCAGGTAGTTTTTCTCATGGCTTAAATGCGTAATTTCAATGCCTAACTGGTTGTTAATACTCTTGGTTTGAGAAAGATAGTCCTCCTTCTCTCTAAATAGATCCTTGTAAAGGTCAAACGTTCCCATATTATGGATTTCGAGATGCGTGTTTTCCAAACCATAATCCGACATCAAAAGTTTAATAGAATCAATTTGGTGGTCGGTATACTTCTGACCAAATACAAAGAGCTTAATTGAACTCAGTGTATCTCCAAACTCAATTTGTGGATTGATCACCGAATGATTTTCGTTATGCACACATGAGTTTACAAATTCACGGGCTTTGCGCTCAAACGATGACTTTCGAACCGCCTTGCTATAAATGAAAAAGCTCGGAACCGCTATGAGGATTACAAAGAAAACAATGAAGATCTTACCTCTTCGCTCAAGCTGTGGACTGATATAGCTTGCAATGGGAAATCGCAAGTACCTTACAACCAACAAAGCAGCAAGACTTATGAATACCGAATTAATGAAGAAAAGATAGGAGGCACCCAGAAAGTAACTCATGTCGTGGTTCGCCAAACCATACCCCGCAGTACACAATGGCGGCATAAGGGCAGTTGCAATTGCCACACCTGGAATTACGTTGGTTCGTGAACCTCTGGTACCTGCCAGAATTCCGGCAAAACCACCAAACAATGCCACAAGTAAGTCCATGACTCCTGGTGAGGTTCTACTAATCAACTCAGATAATTCATGTCCTTCAGGAGCAAATAAGAAAAAGGTGTAGGAAACAACCATACTTATCACCACGGCTATGGCAAAGTTTTTAAGTGCAAGGAACAACAGGTCCCGATTAAACGTACCAATGGCAAATCCGATACCGGTTATCGGTCCCATAAGCGGACTAATCAACATCGCACCAATAATTACAGCCGTTGAATTCAGGTTTAATCCAATACAGCAGATCAGAATGGAAAGAATAAGAATCCAGATATTGAAGCCTTTAAATATGACGTCTTTCTTGACATGCTCGGCCGTACCCTTTCGGTCGATTTCATCCTTCACATCGAAAATCTCCTTAACCAGATTAATCAGGTTGTTTAGGAAACCTCTTGCCGATTCCTTCGTCTCCTCAGTACGTTTATTTATGCCTTCAGTCATTCGTCTTGGTTGGTTGTGCAAATTGCAAGTTCCTTAAAAATCCGGAAAACTTAGTTCTCTTCACGGCCGATTTGCGAAAAATATCTCGAAAAATTTCCTCGGTGACCTCTTCCCAATCCTGCCAACTATTCGAGAGTATCTCATCTTTGGGTTCAAACCTTTGTTCAGAATGCGGACTCGAAAAGCGATTCCAGGGGCACACATCCTGACATATGTCGCAACCAAACACCCAGTCTTCCATTTGATCTTTGAACTGACCCGGAATCTGATCGCGTAATTCTATTGTTAAATACGAAATACAGCGATTCGAATCAACGATACGGTCTGCTACGATAGCGTCTGTAGGACAGGCATCAATGCAAGCGGTACAACTGCCACAATGATCTGTAGTAGGCTGGTCTATATCCAGTTCTAAGTCACTGATAATCTGAGCAATAAAAAAGAAAGATCCTCGCTTCTTGGACAGCAGTAATGAGTGCTTGCCAATCCATCCAAGTCCTGCATTGGCTGCAATGGCGCGTTCCATCACCGGTGCAGAGTCTACAAATA
>DIYD01000008.1 GCA_002428905.1 Bacteroidetes bacterium UBA6063
ATAACGATATGACACACTTACAATAATTCATTAACTTCGACGAATTAATGAATAGACCCCGTAAATGCCCTTAAGGTTGCATTAACATCTCCTAAATCCCGCCATATTTTGAGTCAAATAGAGATGATTTCTCTATTTTTCGGAGAAATCATATACACGCAATACGCAGTTATCGAAAGAAATCGCTCGGATAAATAATATAACTAACAGTTATTGAAAATAGACTTTGGCATACCAGTTGAACACTCAACGGTGATGAACAAAATATCGAAACACACTGCTGCGACAACACGCCTTCACAAATTCATTCATCAACCTGAATTACCTGAACGGATAATTGTTGGTTTGCTTATGTTGGCCTTGATTCTTTTAATATTGACGTACTACCTTAATCGGTAGGTTTTTCCTCTTTACTGTTAGCATCATCTGTTGAAGATGCATCGGTTTCATCTTCTTGAGGTGGTTCGGCCGATGCCTCTGATTCTTCCCTGGTTCCCATGAAATTGTCTACGCTTTCTTTGACATCTGCGGCCATGTCTTCCGCTTTATCCTTAATCTTGTTCCCCACTTCTTTTGCATCCGCAATGAATTCTGCAGTGTCTTCCTTGATTTCCTCAGCTATATCGGCGGCTTTTTCTTTAATCTTACCACCTACTTCCTTCGCGTCAGCAACCATCTCCGACGTTTCTTCCTTTATATCCTGAATTACTTCACCAATCTTTTCATCCGCTTTGGTGGCGAACTCGTGTGCTTCTTTTCCCAGTTTATCTCCGAACTCGTCCAAATCGCTTGAAATCTCTTCAGCCTTCGTTTTGGCCTTACCAAATACCTTTTTGAAATAATCTTTTAGTGCCATACTAATTATACGTGGTTGATCGCGGTGAAGTTACGTGAATCGCATAGATATCACAAATCCATAGTGTTATGTTACCTTTGCACTTCCATTAAAAAGGGTGTAACATGAAATTGCATAATACTGTTAATGGGGATGAACTAAAGAAACGAATTCAGGAGAGCACCGAGGTGCGGACTACCATTTCGTTTTACACGTATGCCAAAATTGGCAACCCCCAAATTTTTAGAGATCACATTTATCAAGGCTTTAATGCACTAGGCGTTTTAGGTCGGGTGTATGTAGCGACTGAAGGAATTAATGCTCAGATTAGTCTTCCAACCGCAAATCTTGACGACTTTAAATCATTTATCAGCGACATCGATTTTCTGAACGGGATACGGCTAAATTATGCCGTAGAAGATGACGGTAAGTCCTTCTTTAAGCTTGCCATCAAGGTAAAGAAAAAGATTGTTGCCGATGGCCTTGAGGAAGATATCTTCGATATTACCACACCTGCCGATTACCTTTCGGTTGAAGATTTCAATCGAATAACGGAGAATCCAGACACTATAATCGTTGATATGCGTAATCACTATGAAAGCGAAGTTGGTCATTTCGAAGGTGCCTGGTGCCCAGATGTGGATACCTTCAGAGAGCAATTACCCATGGTTGTTGATGAGTTGAAAGACCAAAAAGACAAACCTGTGGTGATGTATTGTACAGGTGGTATTCGCTGTGAGAAAGCAAGTGCATACCTCAAATACAAGGGCTTCGAAGACGTATATCACCTAGAAGGTGGAATTATCAAGTACAGCAGGGATGCCAAAGAAAAAGGCTTACCCAATAAGTTCATTGGTAAAAACTTCGTTTTCGACGAGCGATTGAATGAGCGCATTACCGACGATATAATTGCGACATGCCATCAATGTGGAGAGCCGTTTGATGACCATGTAAACTGTAAAAACAAGGCCTGCAACCTCCTGTTCATTCAGTGCCCGAAATGCGCTGAAAAATATTCAGGATGTTGCTCAACCGAATGCCAAACGGTTGCGGCTTTGCCAGAAGAAGAGCAACGCGCGTTGCGTAAAGGTAAGGACACAGGTGTACGCATTTTCAGTAAGGGCAGGTTTACTGCGAACAAATCGTAGCTAACCTTTTTCTATTATCTTGCGCACATGTCGGAAAGGGAGCGACGGTATAGGAAACTTATTGAACGTTCGAAAGGCGTGTCCCGGAATCTGGCTATCCCTGTAAACCGGGCCAAGGAGTTTCAATTACGGGCATTAAAACGCTTGTTAACGAAGGCTAAATACACGGATTTTGGCCGCCAGTATGGGTTTAACGAAATTTTGGCTTCGGGAAAGGTGTATGAAGCCTTTAAAATCAATGTTCCCTCCGGAGATTATTCCACCATGCTTCCCTGGTGGGAAAAAGCCCGAACGGGGAAACCCGATGTTTCCTGGCCTGGAAAAATTGAACACTTTGCGTTAAGCTCCGGTACTTCTGATGGCGCAAGCAAGTACATTCCGGTTTCACAGGACATGGTGAAAGCAATTCGGCGTGCCAGCATGCGTCAGGTGCTATCGATTGCCCGTACCGATATGCCTAAAGACCACATGACCAAGCACTGGCTTATGATTGGTGGCAGTACCTCATTAAACTACAATGGTATTTACTATGCAGGTGATTTAAGTGGCATCACCACGTCTAAAATACCCCCGCTTTTTCAGCGCGTTTCGAAACCTGAACCCGAGATTAAGGCAAGCGACGACTGGCAGGAAAAAATTGAACGAATCACGCACGAAGCGAAGAACTGGGATGTGAGTATGGTTGCTGGCGTACCCGCATGGATTCAGCTTTTGTTCAAGAACATCATCGATCATTATAACCTCAAAAACATTCATGATCTATGGCCAAATCTTGAGGTTTACATTCATGGAGGTGTATCAATAAAACCCTATAAATCTGGTATTAATGCCCTGTTGGGTAAACCCATAAAGTACTTTGAAACGTACCTGGCCTCTGAGGGATTTATTGCATTTCAGAACCGGGAAAAGTCGAACGGTGGAATGCGTTTATTACTACGCAACGGCATTTTCTACGAATTTGTCCCGTTCAATAGCAACAACTTTGACGAGCATTATCAGTTAAAGCCCAATCCTGAAGCGTATCCCATTTGGGAAGTTGAAGAAGACAAGGAATATGCATTGCTTATTTCAACCTGTTCCGGAGCATGGCGCTATCTGATTGGAGATACCATAAAGTTTACCAATCTAAAACGCAAGGAGATTATCATAACCGGACGTACCAAACACTTTATTAGCCTCGTTGGGGAGCATCTGAGCGTCGACAATATGACGGAAGCGGTGAGCCAACTTGCGGCTTCGCTAAGTGAAGACTTTGAAGAGTTTACCATGGCGGGTACCAAGGTTGATACTCTGTTCGGGCACCGCTGGTATATCGGTACTAATAACCCGGATTTGGTTGGTCAGGATCTAAGCGCAAGGCTTGATCAACACCTTCAAAACCTGAATGACGATTACGCGGTAGAACGAGTACATGCACTCTCTAAAATTGAAGTGGAGATGATTCCTATTGAATGGTTTCTTGAGTGGATGCGTATAAATGGGAAAGAAGGCTCACAACACAAATTCCCGAGAGTTATGAAAGGGAAAATCTATGAAAATTGGCAAGACTTCCTTGCCGAAAAAGGAATAGAGCGCTCTATTCCAGCCCAGTAATTACACCATAACTTCGGCATACTTGTCTCGCAATTCATCCAGGATAGAATATACCTCATCTGGTGTATCAGCAGTAACCAGGCGCATTCGGTTTGGTTTAAAATTCGGGATGCCCTTGAAATAGTTGGCATAGTGCCGTCGCATTTCAAAAATGCCTAAACGCTCGCCTTTCCATTTTATGCCTTCCTCAAAGTGCTTCAGACAGGTATCAATTCGTTCAGTCATGGTTGGACCTGGCAGCAATTCCCCTGTTTTGAAGTAGTGTTTGATCTCACGAAATATCCAGGGGTGGCCAATACTCGCTCGGCCGATCATAATACCCTGAACACCATAGGTGTCTCGCATAAGTTTGGCCTTCTCAGGTGAGTTCACGTCGCCATTGCCAAATATCGGGATGTGGATATTGGGATCCTGGGCAATTTCACCAATTAATGTCCAATCGGCTTCACCCTTATACATCTGCACACGGGTACGTCCATGAATACTCAAAGCATGGATGCCTGTATCCTGCAATCGATAGGCAACGTCTTTGATAAACTTGGATTTATTGTCCCATCCCAATCGGGTTTTAACCGTTACCGGTAGGTGCGTTGACTTGACAATTTCGGCCGTCATTTCCACCATCTTAGGTACATCTTTTAATAGAGCTGCACCTGCACCTTTGCACGCCACGGCTTTCACCGGACAACCATAGTTGATGTCTATCAAGTCGGGTTTTGCGGCTGTGGCAATTTCGGTAGCCTCCTTCATTACGTCGATATCACTTCCAAAAATTTGGATACCAATCGGTCGCTCATACCCAAATATGTCGAGTTTTTGTGTGCTTTTAGCCGCATCTCGAATTAAGCCTTCAGACGAAATGAATTCTGTATACATCATGTCCGCCCCATTCTCCTTGCAAACCGCACGAAATGGGGGGTCACTAACGTCTTCCATCGGTGCTAACAGCAGCGGGAAGTCTCCTAAGTTTATGTCACCAATTTTTACCACCTTTGCAAAGATACTTGTTCAATGGAAAACACTTCTATTAACCGAAGGTTCGGTATTTCTCATTTCTTTCTGGCCATTGGTATTCTACTGCTCTCTACAGCGGCAATGGCTTTTGCAGCCGAACAATTGACGAAGCTCATTTTTGGTATGGATATTAAAGCGCTTCGTGAAATACCATTGGAACAGTTTACAATTGCTCAAAGCAATGCATATAAGTTCAGTCACGTCTTTACGCCCATTGGGTTTATGCTTGCGGCTATTGTCTGTGCCATCGTTTTCCGAAAGAACTTTTTGGAATTTACCGGACTTAAAAACAAATCGACGTGGATGATTCTCGGATTGTCACTGGTCTTTTTTGGAGCTTGTTTACCGGTCATTAGTGCCTTGATCATTTATAACGGACAGGCACAGTTTCCACCCGAGATTCAGAATTACTTTACCGAACTTGAAGCATTAAGTGACCATATTTACGGCCTGGTGCTCAAATACAACACCGGTGGAAGTCTTCTGGTAAACATATTGATAATGAGTGTTTTGCCTGCAATAGGTGAAGAAATCTTTTTTCGGGGTATTCTGATGCGCGTATCCATTAACGTTACCCGTAATGTACATGCGGGTATCATTATTTCTGCATTGATCTTTGCCGGTTTGCACCTTCAACCGTTCAAGTTTATACCCATGGTGGCCCTGGCAGCTTTGTTCAGTTACATTTACTATCGCTCCGGTTCACTTTGGATACCTATTCTGCTCCATGCCGTGAACAATGCCATGGTTGTGATAGCCGACTGGTATACTAAAACTACCGGCGAAACGTCTGCCTTAGATAGCGATTTCAACTTACCGCCGATATATCTTATATCTTCCGTTGTATTTGCAGCCGGCGCATTATATCTCTTATGGAAAAACAGTCATCACACCGACTTTACTTATGAATAATTTCACGTCTCGTTTTTTGGTTGGTGCGGTTTACGTTGCACTCACGTTGGTGGCGTTGTTAAGTCATCAGATTAGTGCGGGTGCTTATATCTGGCTGATTCAGATTTTATGCCTTTTTGAGTTTTATCGAATTACGCAACCCGAACTGAAACCAATTCAACATAGCGGAGCTTTGTTTATTGGAAGTGTTGTTTTTACACTGGTTTATGCGAATCAGGATGACGTGGTAAATTTGGGCAACTACTCTATGTTGATCTTACCGATTGTTATGTTGTATTTCATCGGTTCGATTTATAAAGATCGGGATGGTTTTATCTCAAAAATGGCACATCACGCGTTTGGATGGTTGTACATTTCAGTACCACTAGCTTTATTATTACGCATAGGCAATCTGGTTTTTGACGAATCAAATACAGACCTGATGCCCTACTACGGCCGACAGATCGTACTTGTTTTTGTATTGATCTGGGCGAATGACACTTTTGCTTACCTCATTGGCCGACAATTTGGAAAGCGTAAACTCGCTCCTAAGCTGTCCCCGAAGAAAACGGTAGAAGGTTTTATAGGTGGGGTCATTTTTTCTATTGGCTTTGCTGTTGCATTGTATGAATTTATGCCATTCATCGAGCGTATTCATATGATTGTAATGGCAATAATTTGCTCCGTCATCGGCACATTTGGGGATCTGTTTGAATCCAAAATCAAACGTAGTCTGGGTATCAAAGACTCAGGCACGGCTCTAGGTGGTCATGGTGGATTTTTAGATCGAATGGACTCTGTTATTATGGCTGGGCCAGCATGTTTTATCTATTTATTTCATTTTACCGCACAATAGGATATAAATCAGAAGAAATTTCCTATTTCCTTGGCTTGGTGTTGAATTAATTACTATAGTTTTGCGTTAAATATTTATTAACTCAATGAGTTCGCGCTACAAAGAACCCGCACCCATTAAAGACCATTTGAATCCCCTTGATTCTATGATGGAAAGATTCTCGGAAGCCACTAAAATCTTAGGCCTGGATGAGTCGACTTACAACGCATTAAAATCACCTGAAAAATCTGTTACCGTTAACCTGCCTGTGACCATGGATGATGGCACTATGAAGGTGTTCGAAGGGCACCGGGTTATTCATTCGGCAAACCTTGGACCATCTAAGGGTGGTATTCGTTTTTCAATGGGCGTTACACTTGATGAGGTAAAGGCTTTAGCGGCCTGGATGACCTGGAAGTGTGCCGTAGTAGGCATACCCTATGGTGGTGCGAAAGGAGGTATTAAATGTGACCCACGAAGCATGAGCCCGGGTGAACTTGAGCGACTTACACGTGCGTACACCAACGCCATGAGTAATGTGTTTGGTCCAGAACGTGATATTCCGGCTCCAGATGTTGGGACAAATCCTCAAATCATGGCCTGGATTATGGATGAATACTCTAAACTAAAAGGAGTATCCAGTCCGGCTGTAGTTACGGGTAAACCTATCGTATTAGGTGGTTCTCAGGGTAGGCTTGAAGCTACTGGTCGAGGTGTAATGGTTTCTGCACGTTCGGCTATGGGTAAATTAAAAATGAACCCAAGTAAAGCTACAGCTGCTGTACAGGGATTTGGTAATGTAGGTTCTATCAGTGCCAAGTTACTGGAAGAGCAGGGTGTAACTATCGTTGCCATTTCTGATGTAACCGGGGCATACTACAATAAGAACGGTATCGATATCGAAAAGGCAATTAAGCATACCAACCGTCATAAAGGCACACTGGAAGGCTTTAAAGACGCCGATATGATTTCGAACGATGAATTGCTTGAACTCGACGTTGATGTGCTCGTTCCTGCAGCACTGGAAGATCAGATTACAGCCGAAAATGCAAATCGCATCAAGGCTAAATTGATCGTTGAAGGTGCGAACGGCCCTACCTCGTTTAATGCCGACAAGATATTAAACGACAACGGGGTTATGGTTATACCGGATATTTTGGCAAACGCTGGCGGTGTTTCTGTATCGTACTTCGAATGGGTTCAAAACCGGTTGGGTTATTTCTGGACGGAAGAGCGTGTTAATCGCCGTGCCGACCGAATCATGAAACAGGCATTTGAAACGGTGTATAAAGCATCGCGCAAGCACAAAGTAGACATGCGAATAGCGGCATACATTGTTGCCATTGATAAAGTGGCAAGCACGAAACGTTTAAGAGGAATTTACTAATGATACATCGCGAAGGGTATACCATACTTGTTAGTACGCTGGTTGTTTTAGCCATTTTGGTTTATGTTGTTTTCAAGTTGAGCGACATGAACTGGCTGCGTTATCTTACCCTTACAGCGGCGATTGTCGTTTTTGGTTTATTTCTCCAGTTTTTCCGTAATCCTACGCGTACAACCGTCCTGAACGATAAGCACGTTATTGCTCCTGCCGATGGTAAGGTTGTGGTTATTGAGGAAGTGGAAGAACCGGAGTACTTTGAAGGGAAGCGTATACAGTTGAGTATCTTTATGTCGCCTTTCAATGTGCATGTCAACCGCAATCCAATTTCAGGCGTTATTAGTTACTTCAAATACCATCCGGGAGAATACCTTGTGGCATGGCATCCCAAGTCTTCCACGCTTAACGAGCGTACAACTACGGTAATCAAAAATGAAGCAGGTCAGGAAATATTATTTCGCCAAATTGCCGGTGCTGTAGCTCGCCGTATTCGCTGGTATATTAACGAAGGAGATGCGGTAAAACAGGGTGAAGAAATGGGTTTTATTAAGTTTGGTAGCCGTGTTGATGTCTTCTTACCCTTAGGTACCAAAATCAATGTGGCCATAGATCAAAAAACACGTGGTGGTGAGACTGTTTTAGCCGAACTGGATTAATCCAATTCAAAACTTACCATACCTTCTTTCCCACTCCAATTTCTTGATTCGCTCCTGAAGTGTGCCATCATTTATAGCTTGTTTTAATTCAGGATGCATTTCCCCTTTTGACGTCAAATGCCATTGGTTACACAATTCGCATTGGTAGACATTAACGGTTTTACTCGCCACGTAATGTACATGTACATGCAACAATGCCTCTACAGCCAGTTCCTGCGTATTAAATCCCTTTTTGCCTGAGCTACATGTACGATCCATTGGCAGTTATTTCTTTTTCTTTACGCTCTTAGTAAGCCCCTTTTTTAGAGATTTGTTGAGCTCGGAGAACCTTTCCGGCTCTGGCAAGCTCCCCGTGGACTTTATCGTGTCCACCGCTCGATCGAAATCTGACTTATAAACTCTGTCCTGAATGACCCGAAATTTGGTGTACTCGTCATCGGCTAGTTTTTTTGCTGTTTTATGGCTGATTGTCCCAGCATTTTTCAGGATATCATACTCATTAAACTCCAGAAATGCATCAAGTCGTTCTACCCAATTGACCATTTTCATAGGCCTCCCTCGTTTTGCCATATTCTCGGCAAAATCGAGATACATAGAAACGAGACGATTCAGTTCGGATAGCTCCTCCTGATTTAAGTAGTTTTTAGCTACACCGATATCCGATTTAATAATTTTACCCTTGTCCTTAGATTGTTTCCACGACGTTAACCCCATGTTGGGTTGTGTTGCATCTGCTCGTTGCGCAATTAATTCAGCTGCCGTATGGTTGTGAATTGCCCAATGCAACTTGTTCTGAACTGAGGCATAAAATTCCTGTGTAATCGGCGATTTAGAATCGTAATCTATGGATGTGGCATAAAGGTCGGTTACTTTTTGATAAAACCTGCGTTCCGATGCACGAATCTCCCGAATTCGCTCAAGTAACTCATCGAAATAATCTTTGTTGAATAGATTCTTTCCTTGTTTTAATCGCTCATCGTCAAGGGCGAACCCTTTGACCATATATTCCTTTAAAACTGTTGTGGCCCATTTTCTAAATTGTGTTGCCTGAAAGCTATTGACTCTATAACCAACGGAAATAATAACATCCAGGTTATACATTTCAAGCCTTCTATTGACCTCTCTTTTTCCCTCTTTTCGAACTGTCAAAATTTCTTTTACAGTTGCGTCCTTATCTAATTCTTTCTCTGAAAATATATTTCCAATATGGTACCCAACATTCTGCTTGCTTGTTTGAAAAATCTCAGCCATACCCCTCTGTGTAGTCCAAACGGTTTCATCCCCGACTATAATCCCAACTTTGGTACTTCCGTGCTCTCCTTTATAAAAAAGAAATTCTGATTCCAATTGCTCTAATTCTTCCATACTTCTACTGTTTAGGTTTCGCTATTCCTTAGTCTAGTGTATACTTAATTTTTTGTAGTAAAGACCATGCAGACTTTTGAGTTATACCAAGCTCTTTGCCTAGTTCCACGGAGGTTATTTTAGTATTGAACGACGTAACATACCAAAAGGCCAAAATCCATTTTCTTATTGATATTCTTGAATTATCCATAATTGTGTTGGTTTTAACGTTGAAATATTTCCCAGTATTCTTACATCGATATCTGTTGTCTTTGCATTTATACACCTTTGAATACTTATCGAACGGACTCGTCACAACTCCATTCCATCTAAGTGCTTCTAAATGCTCAATGCATGTTTGTTCATCTGAGAAGTATCGGTTAAAATCCTCAATTGTTTTGAAATCTCTATTTGTCAAAATATCATTTATCCAGTGACCTATCGAAGGTACTAATTTACATAGTTTTTGGACTTTTAGTGTAATTATGTATATAGATTTAACCAAAAAAAACCGGTCTCGAAGGTTATCGAGACCGGTATATCACCTAAATATAAGTATATGCTTATTAGCTACATCCTAATGAGTTACCACAGTTCAAGCACTTATAACATGTGCCGCTTCGTACGGTAAGGTGTCCACATTCGTTACATGCCGGTGCATCACTTTGCATAGATTGTAAATGCATATCTGACGCTGAGCCTGTAGCTCCGTTCGCCGTAGCGGTGGCCTCACTGCTCGTGGTAGAGGTTACCGGCTGAGCTGCTGGGGTTGCTACTGCTTTTGTAGTGGTGGCATTTTGAATCGTGGTTTTATCCTGTGTATCGGTTACAGGTGGTACCTGAACCAGGTCGTTACGCTTCAAGTATTCGAAACCTAACAATCTGAAGATAAAGTCGATGATAGACGTTGAATTCTTGATGTTATCGTGTCCTTCAACGTACCCTGCAGGTTCGAATTTGGTAAACGTAAACTTGTCTACAAATTCTCTCAATGGTACACCATATTGTAAGCCTATAGATACCGCAATGGAGAAGCAGTTCATTAATGAGCGGAAGGTTGCTCCTTCTTTGTGCATATCAACGAAAATCTCTCCTAAACGACCATCGCTGTACTCTCCTGTACGGATAAATAAGGTTTGTCCGCCCACTTTTGCTTTCTGCGTGAAACCACTTCGTTTGTTCGGTAATTTCTTACGCTCTACGATGTTCGACAACTGCATCTGGAAGATGGTATCGTTACTCTCATCAATGATACGGCGCGCAGCGTCTAATACCATATCCGGTGTAATTTCTTCCAGTGTCAATTCTGCCTTTTCACCTACAATTTCTTCTACCTTGTCTGTAGTTTCCGTTTCTTCCTCTTCCGTGCTATCCGATTTGTTGCTCAATGGTTGAGATAACTTACAACCGTCACGGTATAAAGCATTCGCTTTTAAACCAAGCTCCCAGCTCAACTGGTAACACGATTTAATATCGTCTTGCGACGCTTCGTTTGGAAGGTTAATCGTTTTAGAGATCGCACCAGAGATAAATGGCTGGGCGGCACCCATCATACGAATGTGGCCGTGTGCGTGAATGTAACGCTCACCAATTGTACCACATCGGTTTGCACAATCGAATACCGGTAAGTGCTCGTCTTTCAGGTGTGGAGCACCTTCTACGGTCATCGTACCACAAACGTAATCGTTTGCTTTTGCGATTTCTTTTGATGTAAAGCCCAATGCTTTTAATAAGTTGAAGTTTGCATCTTCATACGTATTCTTATCAAAGCCTAAACGCTTCATCGTATCTTCACCAAGTGTCCAGTGGTTGAACACAAAGCTGATTTCAAAAGCACTTAATAAACCAGCCTCAACTTTCGTAAGGTCTTCGTTTGTTAAGCCTTTTTCTTTTAATGTTTTATGGTTGATTGCCGGAGCACCTTTTAAGGTAGCATGTCCTTTAGCGTAGTTAACAATAGCATCGATTTGTTTGCTGTTGTACCCAAGGTTTTTCAACGCACCCGGTACAGACTGGTTAACGATTTTGAAATAACCACCGCCGCTTAGCTTTTTGAACTTAACAAGTGCAAAGTCTGGCTCGATACCCGTAGTATCACAATCCATTACAAGACCGATTGTACCTGTAGGAGCGATTACGGTAGTTTGAGCATTACGGTATCCGAATTTCTCTCCTAACATTACTGCTTTATCCCATGCGTTACACGCTGTGGTTAACAGGTAATCCGGACAGTACTTTGGATCAATACCAACAGGTTTAATACTCAACTCTTCATAGTCAGAAGCGTTGTACGCTGCGTATCGGTGATTTCTCATTACACGCAACATATCTTCTTTGTTGTTTTCGTACTCTTTAAATGCACCTAAGTGCTCAGCCATTTCTGCTGATGTTGCATAAGCTGTACCTGTTAAGATCGCTGTTACTGCACCACAGATTGCTGTTGCTTCTTCACTATCGTAAGGAATACCCGCAAGCATCAATACAGAACCAAGGTTTGCATAACCCAAACCAAGTGTACGGTAAGCGTATGATAATTCAGCTACTTCTTTTGATGGGAATTGAGCCATCAATACCGAAATTTCCAATACAACTGTCCATAAACGTGAAGCAAACTCGATACCTTCCGTATTAAACTCTAGTGTATTCTCATTAAAGAAATGACGTAGGTTTAATGAAGCCAGGTTACACGCCGTATTGTCTAAGAACATGTATTCCGAACAAGGGTTCGATGCATTAATTGGTCCACCTTGAGGACATGTATGCCACTCATTGATGGTTGTATCGAACTGTACTCCCGGATCGGCACAAGCCCAGGCAGCAAATGAGATATCATCCCAGATTTTCTCAGCCGGAATACTCTTCATTACTTCTCCTGTGCTACGCGCGATTAAGTCCCAGTTGTCTTCGTTCTTCAATGCTTCGAAGAATTTGTTCGGGATACGTACCGAGTTGTTTGAGTTTTGGCCCGATACAGTTTGGTACGCTTCACCTTCGTAGTGCGAAGAGTAACCATGATCAATAAGTGCAGCTACTTTCTTCTCCTCTTCTTTCTTCCAGTTGATGAATTCCATGATCTCTGGGTGATCAAGGTCAAGCGTTACCATTTTTGCTGCTCTACGTGTTGTACCACCCGATTTGATAGCACCTGCTGCACGGTCACCGATTTTTAAGAAAGACATCAACCCGCTTGATGTTCCACCGCCACTTAATTTCTCACCTGCACCACGGATGTGTGAGAAGTTGGTTCCAACACCCGAACCATATTTAAAAATACGTGCTTCACGAACCCATAAATCCATGATACCACCGTCGTTTACTAAATCGTCGCTCACCGACAAAATGAAACAAGCGTGTGGTTGAGGGCGTTCGTAAGCCGATGTAGATTTTTTCAATTTTCCGGTTTCCGGATCACAGTAATAGTGTCCTTGTGGCTTTCCGGTAATGCCATATGTATTGTGTAAGCCTGTATTGAACCATTGAGGTGAATTTGGTGCAGCATGTTGAGCCGTAATACTGTACACCAATTCATCGTAAAAGACGTCGGCGTCTTTCTTACTATTAAAGTAATTATAACGCTCTCCCCAGGTTCTCCAGCAATCTGCTAATCGATGAGCAACCTGCTTGATTGAGTTCTCTGAGCCGGTTGAGCCATCTTCCTGAGGCACACCTGCTTTTCTAAAATATTTCTGTGCTAGAATATCGGTTGCTACCTGTGACCAATCTTTTGGCACTTCTACATTGTCCATGCGGAAAACTGTGTCTCCACCTGGATTCTGAATTACCGAGCTACGGATTTCATACTCGAATAAATCAGCTGCTGGCGTTCCTTCTTTCGTGAAAAAACGCTCAAATTTGAGTCCTTTGTTACTTTTTGCGGGTGCTTTTTTCTGGCTCATACTTATGCGTGTTACTATGTTAATCTAAAGGGTAAAATATCGTTTAATAAACCTCAAAACTTTTAGTGGGTTTTTGCTCAAAAGTAATTTCATATGCCATGACTTTTAGCTTACACTTTTCCACACGAAATTTTATTTGTACGGAAAATCTGACTTGTCGTTGTTGATAACAAATAGTTAACAAATTGTGTGATTTTTGTCTATAAATCATAACGAATTGAGAGCCAGATATATGCACCATTTTTGACCGCATTACTTTTTTTTGACAGTAACATTTGGATAAAACTTTTCATATTTTCTTAATGGGAAATGTAAATGGATTTATTCGGATGCGTTGGCGATTATTTTGCTTTCTTTGTACCTGTATATGCAAAACACGGTTGAGGCCTACATTTCGCAAAAAACTACTGCTGGTGACCGACTTTTGGCTGTGCTCATCGACCCGGATAAAGCCGATTTAAATCACCTTAAGAAGTTATTACAACCTTCACATTGTGCGAAGATTGATTTGCTGTTTGTAGGTGGAAGTGTACTTACCAGTGGCAATACTCAACAAACCGTTCGCGATATCAAGTCCATTTGTGATATTCCGTGCGTATTGTTTCCGGGCAGTCCAGATCAAATCACTCCAGAAGCTGACGCCATCTTGCTTTTGTCATTGATCTCCGGACGAAACCCAGAATTACTCATCGGTAAACACGTAGAATCAGCACTACGATTAAAACAATCACAATTAGAGATTCTATCTACCGGCTATATACTCATCGATGGTGGGGCACCAACTACGGTATCCTACATTTCGGGCACTACACCCATACCGGACAATAAACCCGGTCTTGCCGCTATGACGGCATTAGCCGGTGAACAGCTTGGTAAGTCTCTCATCTATATGGATGCCGGTAGCGGGGCAAAGAACCCAATTCCGGCAGAAATGATCCAAGCTGTGCGATCACAGATAGATACTCCAATTATCGTTGGTGGTGGGATACGATCTGCACAAGGCATACAACACGCCTGGGATGCAGGCGCCAACATCGTAGTGATTGGAAATCTGTTGGAGACCCAACCTGAATTTTTAGATCAGCTTTAAGCTATACCTCAACTTCCGGTTCCGCAACAGTGAATTGCGACCTACCGGATGAAATCATAAAGAAACAAGCCATCAACAGAATCGGGCCTACGGTATAGGGTAAGTGTTCATCGATTCCGTACAGTGCTCCTCCTAACGCCGGTCCGGCAATTCGGCCCAGCGAACCAAACGACTGGTATACACCGGTAAGCTGTCCCAATTCATCCGGCTTACTTAACTTGGTGATCATGGACATCAATGCAGGATTAATAAATCCATTGGCCAATGCAATGAGACCGATGGCAATGTACTCATAGGGCATGAACAGATCTTTCTGGAAGAAAGGCATTGCAAACAGCCCGATACTTAAAAGTACCAACCCAATCAGTAACATTTGTCGCTCACCAAACTTGTTCGCAATTCTACCCACCAGTAAACCTTGTACCAGGGCACTGGAAATACCGATGTACATAAACACAAAGCCGATGGCTTTTTCGTCCATATCGCTGAAGTCGCTCCAAAGCATCACGGCCGTCACCTGCATCATTGCGAATGCGGTAATGAACATAAGGTTTATGTAGAACAGCTGATTGATCTTTGGCCGCTTTAACTGAATGATGATGCTACGGATTACATTGTGGTGTTCTGCCCTTTTGTTTTTGTGTTTTAGCGATTCGGGCAAGAAGAAATAGGCGACTACAAAATTTAAACCGGATAACGCCGCGGCAACATACCCCATCATTTCAATGCCGAAATCAGCTTTAAGAAATCCGCCAATAGGCGGACCAAAAACAAAACCAAGTCCGAAGGCAGCACCGATCATTCCCATGCTTTTAGCGCGATTTTCGGGTGCAGTTACGTCACCAATATAAGCCTGGGCCGCACCAATATTGGCGGAGCCAATTCCGGAAAAAATTCGGGATAAAACGAGTATCCAAATACCGATTTTGATCTCGTAAGAAGTCGTTTGTGCAAAAATGAGATAGGCCAATGCTGTGATGACTACGCTTACGAGAATAATTGGTCTTCGGCCGTGTCTGTCGCTCATTCTTCCCCAAAAGGGTGAGAACGCGAAGTTCATTAAAGCGTAAATGGCTGCAATGAAGCCCACTTGCGTTTCTGACGCACCTAGTTCTTGAGCAAAGGTGGGCAGGATTGGTATGATGATGCCAAATCCGAGCAGGTCAAGAAATGTTGTGAGGAATAAAACTCCGAGGGCCGACTTGTTTTTCATTTAGAAGCTATCTAAACTCTTATAATTGGCTGCAAATTTGTCTTTTTCCTTCACTTATCACCTAATTTTTAGCACAGAACTTCCAGCTATGCACCAAAAATAAAGGCTCAACTGAAGAAAAAATACTTCTTTTCGCTTTCAATTAGAAAAGCTCAGACAGCTTCTTAGAAGCGCAATAATACCACTATAAGTTGAAGTCTAAGACGAAGTTGAAGTTGAAACCAATGATTGAAATGACTGCTTTGATCATGCCCTATATGAATTTTGTATAGGTTGAAGTGGGTTATTGATTACTTTAGGTCTTTTGTCCAGATTCCTTCGTTGGTAAAGAGGTAGAGTTTTGTATTGCTGGGGTTGAAACCGAAATAGGAGACGTCTTTAGGTTCCATATATTTTCTCGAAAACTCCCACCTTACAGTATCCTTGTCAAAACCACGAATAGCGAAAAAAGGTCCGTACATGGCAGCTAGATATCCTTCATTTTCATCTAACATCCTAAGCCATGAACCTTCCCAACCCCATATACCTTGTTCTCGACCTTCAAGGTCAACCACGGTTCTATCCTGCCAATTCCATTTTACAATTCCGTTTAAACGCAAAATAAAGCCAACGTCCTCGCTCAACTGGTGATAATTTCCTTTACCAATCAGATATTCCTCATAAGGAATTTGTAAATCCAGTGAATCTAATGTCCCATTACTATATCGAAAAACAAAAAGACCTCCGGATGAGTTCCTCAGTCCGTAGCTTACCTCACCCACCCTTTTAGGAAGTAGAAAGCGGTCCCTGTCCACCTTGGTAACATTCATATTTAAATCCCAGTCCATTGAATAGTAATTTGTTACAAGTGAGAAATCTGTTGTATCTACCACACCAACAGCCAGGTACATACTATCTTTACTATGACCGATAACGTCGACATACGATAGGTCAAATAAGGCTGAATCCGCCATTGTGAGGCCACCGTCTATCGACTTCATAAGATACATAATAGGTACTTCACCGTACAATGGATGTTCTGTATATCGTTCCTTTAAAAAGAATAAAACGCGCTCATTTAGTACATGTTCCAGATATATCCCATCCAGTGATGTTCTATGCCATGACTTTCCAGAGTCTTCGGAAACCAGATAACCTTCTTGATTAGAAATAATCAGGTTCTTATCCGTAACGAAATAAAGCTTACTGGCATTAACCGAACTCGTTGTTATTTTATGCCAATCATAGAAGTAATCTTCTTCTCCATTATATGGTGGTTGGTTCCCCCCAAACATCGGTTCTTCAGGATAACATGACAATAGTCCAAAGACTATAATCCCAAGTAAAATAAAATTACGTATCATAATTTGATAGGTTAGACGACATCAACAATTTACCCATATCGAGATGGACAATGAACTATTGGAGGTAATAATTCTGTCTGAATGGGGCAGGCGTTGGCCCGTTTGTGATAACTGCACAAAAAAGCCAGAGCATTTCCACCCTGGCTATGTCTTAATTCGAAAATTGCTGCATTAGTTTCGTTGAATGATCAGGCGTTTTGTGTCGCTGTAATCGTCGTAATTCAGTTTCACAAAATAGATACCAGTAGGCCAGTCATGCACGTCGAAATACATACTGTTTTTACCCTTCTTAAATCGTTTTCTTGGTTTAGAATCAATCTCGTGGCCGACTAAATCATACACTTCAACACTCACAAAGCGCGTAGATTTTAGATTGAACTTCACCTCCATGCCGGTTTCAGCCGGGTTCGGTTGCGGCGCCCATTCCAAGATCGGTTTTGGGTCTTCAACCTTTTTAGTTGGGTCTCTGAAATATGCTACCGTACCACTAGAGTCCGGCTCCGCATAACAATCGTAATACTCTTGTGCTTCTATAATTCCCATTTGGTCATTGATGACTGCATTTTCTGAGTTGATGATGCAGATGAATTGATTGATGTTCGCTATATCGTCCGGTGCTGACACATAACTAAGCTTGTCCTGTAATACCTGTAATGCCGTATCTCGTTTATTACTGATTCGATACACTTCGGCTTTATCCATTGTAATCATCACATTTTGTGAAGCCCAGAACGTATCGGCTGGATTATTTCCCTTAGCAATCAAGTCATCCAATGTAGACAGTAGATATTGAGTAGAGCTTACTTTATCGATACCCGAGGTATCATCATACATTATGTGACCGTAGCATTCCATCATTGTTCTATATAAGCGACCTAGCACGTATTCATCAAATTTGCTCAAATTACTCAGTGGTTCATCCATAACACTTCTGGCTCGGTTGAAACCTGGATAATGATGTTCCTGATAGTACACCCAGTCATTGATATCTTCGAAAATGTCGCCAAGGGTCTCACCGTTGTAATAGGAGTTGGTAATGTTCTGTGCATCTGAGTCGACATAGCGGGCACCGGCTGCTTTTTGTGCAAACGACCCAGAGCCCGTTCCATATGAAGGACAGAGGGATGTTTGCTTGATGTAAAGTGCTGATTCTGTAGTGTATTGGTCGGAATGATCCAAACTCACATTCGCTGCATTGATTTTACCTACATTGCTGATTACATATTTGAGATCATATTGATATGGTGGAAATACATCCCAGTAATTGTACGATGAGGAAAGTAGATAATTCGTTCCACTTTGGTGTAAGCTGCTATGGTTCATTAAGTAACCTTCAAACAAACCGTTATTTCCCTTAAATTGACTATGGCCATTGGCCAGGTCTAAGACAAAGGCTCCATTATCACCATTAACCACATGGCCATTGGAGTTCTTGAAGTAGTTACCACCTGCTTTCTGATTTTCATTGATAGAAATAAACGGACTGTGTTCTAGATATAGTCCATCTCCGTTACTGTCCAACGTAGAACATTGGATCAAAACAGAACCATTCATGGCATATACACCGAAGGTATTATCTACCAGGTTGTCATAAACAAGTTTCAATGGGCCTGAAGATTGTGCGTCATGGAAAACGCCATAATCACCATACTTGATTTTTGAATTATTGATTCGAGAGCCAACAGTGACCTTACGTAATTCTATACCATTATTACAATTAATGAAGTCTCCCTGAACATTGACGTTAAGACCTTGAACCTGAAGACCATATTCAAAATTGATGCATTTTAACTGTTGTATTACAGGAGTATGACTACCGAGATAATTGGCACAATGTATACCGATGAAGCCATCACTAAAATCACAGTTTTTGATTACTACATCTTCCTGTCCCTTTGTTATCAACCCTGCCTTGTATTGTTTCCCCGAGTCTTTGGCTTCAATAGTAACGTCTTGTAGCAATATTGCCCCATCTACTTCAAGGGATGAGCCCGCTCCCATAAGAATACCACAACTTTTTATTGTGTCTGTAAGGATTGCTGGTAAGACAATTGGATGCGTTCCTATAATTTCTAGAGCTTTATGGCCTTTGTATGGTGCAGAAATGGAAATCTTCGCATTGGTTTGTCCTGTAATAGTGGCCTTGCCATACCTACTGGTTTCACCATAATTGACGAATCGCACAAACCCCTGCCCGTGAGCCCCTGGTGTAATTTTAAAGGTAGCACTGTTTAGAATATTCAGGTTACCCCTAATTTCTAGAATGGCTCCTTTGTCAAGAATTATGCTGCTATTTTGGCGAATGTTTAACTCACCACCGGGCTCAACTATAACCCGACTGAATGAATCTACTTTAAGGGTAGAACCTGAAAACAATTCTAAAGTGCCTCCATTACTAATTCTAAGTTCTTTTGGCCTGCTTTTATTACTTGAGGTAACGTGGAGATTCACATTAGTATAAAGCTTAACAAATGCATTGCATATCGTAAGATCTCCTTCTGGTTTTATATGCCCTTTATTATTAGAGCTACCAGAACCAAAAACTTCCAGGTTAGTGGATATATACTCTGGAATACTAATACCATAGTCTTTGTATTCGGGAAACCGATAAATGGAAGTGAGCGTGTCTGTAAGACGTACAAAACCATTCACTTGTGGTAAGTTGTCTGGAATAATGTCCTTACATGGACATCCCTGACCATTATATTCATTCTGAATGGTATCGGAAAAGCTAAGTCTATACATATTGTGTAGAAGCATGTAGTCCAACCCATTAAAGTCGCCTTTTACCCATGCCGATTTAGAGTATTCTCGTCTTGGAAGTGAAAAGACACTTGATTTGTTAAAAGGAGCATGCGGCTGAAAAACCGTCGTGTCAATTGAAATGATATTAAAGCTCTCATCTAACAAGGTGTCATATGTATAACCTAAATCCCATTTACGAGCTCCTTCACAAGAGGCCTGACTTAGTAAACTATCGTAATAAGACTTAGGAAGTAATGGTTCTTTATCGTTCAAGTTGGCATACATCAACTCAAACCACTTGAAGTTCCTGGTTTCAGCCATTGCCAAAAAAATCTCATGATTCCATGACTCTGTTGCTGCACCAAGGCGGAGTAGCATATTCATAGCCACATCATCTACCAGTTCAGATGTATTAATCTCTTCATCAACACCTGACACCAATGGGCCCGTATAAGATGCCAACTTGGGGTCTTGCGGCGTAACCAGACTAAGCAAATCCCCTTTTGCAATTGTTACATCCTGTCCTGTAAGTGGGTTCCTAAAGTTAAAGGAGTCGGCAATCGCAAAATGGTTATTGTTAATCACATGTAACGGAACGGATTCCCACACTTGTTGCCATTGGTAACCATTAATAATTCCTTCATTTAATCGTTTGTTCAAAATTTTATTACCGTAATAATTGACTACCATATGCCCTGCTGTTGCATTGGTATCCGAATCCAATTGACGTATCTTTTCGATATTAATATGTGCTGTAGGATAGTTTTGTCCCGTAATTCTGTTACCAATTCTCCTATAGCCCTCTGACATTCCAAACGCCTCCCAACCTCGCTTAACGGGTTGGCCTGTAACTGGATTTATTAATACGTAATTACCGCTGTTAAACTCTATCTCTGTAAAACCTTCAACCTTGGTTGTACCATCCGGTTGTTCCACTCGATTTTCAAACAAAAAAACATCGCCATTATTTACGCTCGTTGATGCCATAAACCCCATTACATCTTTAGCAATTTGAATAGCTCGCGGAACAATATAAAAACCAGAATCATTACTTGTAGGCTGTACAAACAAACTGTCGTCGTCAATGTACTTCACGATAAAGTACATGCCAAGAAGAATACCCAAAGCATGATCCTGGCTCATTTCATTGTCAGTCATGCGATCAGGCATAGTTTGAGTTTTCGACAGATCTCTAACAGGACTGCAAAGACCAGCAGTCTTGTAGGCTAAGAAGCCGTTACGCGGAGCGACCTGTGCCCAATTCAAATCTGTAGCCTTGAGTGGAAACGTATTGTTGGCCCATAACCATGTTTCGCCATCAGAAAAGTTGATTGGATTTGATCCTGTAACAATGGTCGAATCGGGTATAAACCCACTGGTTGTATGCGCACCATGAAATTCTATCCCGTCGGTATCATACCAATATTTATAAAAATCCTTAGGGGTATCATCTCGAACAAAGAAACCACGGGTGTTGTTTGAACCACCAAAGAATCTCATATCCGCAAATTCATCTACTCGGTCAATGGCATTTAATGCATAATATAATTCGTTCTTGCAGGCTTCTAATCGCTCGTAATCGTCAGTTTCTTTAAGAAGCTTATATTCTGTTGCAAGTACACCAAGGTACTCTCCCATGGCCGCCATTACATCACCGGATTCTATACGCCTACTAACTATGTCACCGCAATTAATGGAGTCACGAATAACGTCCATAGGTAGTGATTCACCATTATCAATTCCGCCAATGTGAGTAAAATGTTTCCGGAATCTATCACGATATACCCAATATTTGTTCTGGTTGATTGAATCGACATCTTGGGCAATACCCAGCACTGCCAGGAGCATTAGCCCCCAGCTAAAAGTTAGTTTTTTCATATGTTCTATTTTATTCTAAGTTGTTTCGGAGATTATTGAACTATATGGCTCTCAACCAATTCCCATGATATGTTTTTAGTCATATGTTCTCGCTTTATTATTCCAACATGAGGCGCCCAATAATATTGAACTCTTCCCCCTCTTCTCCCAAGCTCATCATAAATAAAAGTTCCATCATTCGACAACTCATAAATCTTAGTATCATAGTACAGTTGATTCTGTATTAAAGTCTGGTCCAACATATTGACTAATTGTATATCACTAACCGAACCAGGTGCATACCAGCTTGTATCGAAAGGATATAGGAATAATCGTCTTTCGCCACCATAATTACCAGGTCTAGATTTACTCCACCCGTATTGCTTCCGAGTGATCATAAAATCCGTCGCATATGTGGGATCTGGTAAAATTGTAGGGCCTCGCCCAAAAGTGTAAGTATAGTTATCTAGCTTGCTTTTTGCCTTCCACTCCAAGTGCTCATAATAGAGCGTATTACCGTCTCCAATCAGTTTCACCGTGTCAATCCAACTATCAAAGACCTCAATTGTATCTAATTCCTCACCAGGTACACGCTTGTAGACCCACCACGTCCCAGGTTTGAAGTATATGTAGTCTCGCGCTTCATCAAGATATTCGTACCGTGTCCAGCCTACGGGGTCATCGTCTTTACAGCCTGCAATGAACAGAATACACAGACTTATGTATATTACTTTCTTCATGTTTTACGCAATTATGTGGCTTTCAACCAGTTCCTATGATATGCTTTTTGTCATATGTTCTCGCTTGATTATTCCGACATGAGGCGCCCAATAGCATTGTACTGTGCCTCCACTTCTGCCTAACTCATCGTATATGAATGTCTTGTCGTTCGAAATCTGGAAAACCTTGATGTCCAAATATTTTTTACCATTTACATCGACTTCTGAAATATCTGAGAGCAATTCGGTTGCATGTGGTGCACCATTGTTGATAATGCTTGAGGTAAATGGATATGTGAATACATTCGTTTCCCCGAGATAGCTTCCAGGCTTAGATTTGGCCATAAAAAATTGCTTAAACAATGTTGTATGCTCATCCGTTAAACGGGGGGCTTGTTCTGGAGTGCGTTTGTAAAACTTGTAGACATACCCATCATACCTGCTAACAGCAGACCACCTTGTGATTTCCGAGTGTATTGTGTTTCCTCCGCCAACCGTCTTTATTGTGTCTATAGAACCTTTGGTAACCTCAATGGTATCCAAGTCACCACCGGGGGTCCTTTTATACACCCACCAGGTCCCTGGTTAAAAGTAAATATAG
>DIYD01000007.1 GCA_002428905.1 Bacteroidetes bacterium UBA6063
CGATGATGCCAAATCGTATTTCAACAAATCCCTACGATTTACCCCAAGTAAATTACTTCAGGCCCAGGCGTACTACTGGTTGGGCGAGATTGCTTTTGTAGAGAAGAAATATGCTTCTGCACGCAGTAACTACAGCCGTATGCTAAACATTACAGCGGCAACAAAAAGCAACTATTACACTAAAGCGATATACGGCATGGGGTATGCCCACTATATGGAAAAAGACGTAAACAAGGCGTTGAACTATTTCAGCAAGTACGATCGTACTGCCAAAGACAAGGGCTCGCCGGTTTACAACGACAACGCATTGCGACTTGGTGATAGTTATTTCTTGAAGCGTCAGTACGACAAAGCGATAACGGCCTATAGCAAAGTGGCTTCGGGCAAACATCCGCAAAGCGATTACGCCATATTTCAGACTGGTATCATCTATGGTCTACAGCGTAAACCTGATCAAAAGGTATCGACCTTAAAGCGTATTGAAAGCAGTTACCCCAAATCGGTTTTTGTCGACGATGCGCTATACGAAATTGGTGATACTTACTTTAAATATTTAGGCAGACCGGAACAAGCGCTTACCTTATTCAACCGGATCATCAATAAACATAAAGGCAGCTTTTATGTACCACCAGCGAATCTGAAAATCGGAGCGATATTCTTACAAAGTGGCGATTATGAAAAGGCCATGAAATACTGCAAGAAGGTGATCGAGCAATACCCAAACACCGGGAGTGCTAAGGAAGCCTATGATTTAGGCGAATCGGTAGCCATTAAAATGGGCAAACTGGATGAATGGTTTGACTATCTTTCTGATCGTCCGAACAGTGATGTGCGCATGACGTATCAGGATTCGCTGTTATACGAAACATCCGTTCAGAAATACCGTATGGGCGATTGTGAAGGTGCTACGAAAGGCTTCACTTCGTACAACAAGCGTTTTGGTAAGTCAGGGTACTTCGTTACACAATCGCATTACTACCTGGCAGAATGCGCTTATGACGCAAAGGATTACGACAAGGCCATTGAGCACTACAAGTATGTAGCAGATCAGTCGTTAAGCGAGCATCTAGAAGATGCCACCTACAAACTGGCTGAAATCCTATACTGGCAAAATAAATTTACGCAGGCCCTACCCTACTTTAGTAAGCTCGAACGTCTGGCAAGCTCTAAGAAACACTTTACGTCAGCGGTGGTTGGACAAATGCGTTGCAATTATACATTGGGCAATACCGAAGCGGCTAAGAAAAATGCTACGGACGTTTTACCTATCGAAAATGTTGAGACGGAATACCTTATTGAAGCAAACCTTGTATTGGGTAAAATCCAGTACGAGGCGGCGAATTATCTAACAGCAATGTTCCATTTGGATTACGTGGCGAAGGAATCCAGCACTGAAGAAGGTGCTGAGGCGCAATACTACCGTTGTCTGGTTATGTTCAAACAGGAAAAACTGGACGATAGCAGAAACGCCATCTTTGATCTGAGCGATAACTATGCTTCCTATGAGTACTGGGTTGTCAAAGGCTTTGTATTGTTATCAGACATCTACGTGGCCGAAAAAGATTATTTCCAGGCCCGTGCAACACTGCAAAGCTTAAAAGAAGCATATAGTGGCGACCAGGCTATACTCGACGAAATTGAGGCTAAACTTAAGGCCCTGGATGAGTTGGAAGCCAATGAAGGTGCGGATGAAGAGGAAGAAGAGGAGGAGTAGATCAATTTAACAATTGATCAATGTGGAAATGTGAAAATATGTAGATGTGGAATTGGGATTGAAGGAATTGCCTTCAGAGTTTAAACACCAGAACTCAACTCAGGCCTAATCAACCCTGTTTCGACTTAAGCTTCGACTTCAACTTATACCTGTTATTGTTCTTCGAGTTCGAGTTTGTACTCTTCATACAGGCTGCGAATGATTCCATCTGAAAGTCCGGTTTTGGGTACGTAAATCTTTCGAGTATCGGTGTAATCGATAATCTTTAAGAAGATCATACTTGCAGGAATAATCACATCAGCTCGATCTGGATTCAAGTTGTATTCTACGATGCGTTCTTCATAACTCAACTCCGTAATTTCCTTGTAGAAACTCTTCAAGGCCGCCGTGGTTATATGGAAGTCTCCACTTTTATGCCTTTTCATTTTGAAGATCTTATTGATGTTTCCTCCTGAACCAAGAATAGGCACCTGACTGTCCATCAGTTTATGTTCCTTTAACCAGGTTTTTAGCCGCTTCCACTCTTCTTTCTTCACCTGATCATGCATGAAACGGATGGTTCCGATATTAAAAGACTCCCGGTAGGATTTGTCCTCATCGTGATAGGTAAGCTCGGTACTTCCTCCTCCCACATCTACATAAAGCATCTTGTCTTTTGCCTTAAGGAATTTTGGAATCTCTTCACCAGAGATTACGTTCGCTTCGAGCTCACCGGAGATAATCTGAATATCGATATTGCAATGCTTCTTGATATGATCAACAATGAGTGGTCCATTAATGGCATCTCGCATGGCTGATGTAGCATACGCCCGATACGAGATAATATCCTGACTCGCCATCAAGTGTTTGAACGAATGCATCGCTTCTATCATTCGCTTCTCTTTATCAATACTAATTCTACCAAGTGTAAACGCATCTTCACCTAAACGCAGTGGTACACGCAGTAGAATACCTTTTTTGAAAAACGGACCGTCTGGTGTTTCAAATACGTAGCTTAGTAAAAAACGAATGGCGTTTGAGCCGATATCGATGGAAGCGAATTTAAGTTGTTTCAATAGATTTCAGTTTTGACAGATACTCGTAAAAGTCAACCTGACTGCGAATGGGTTTAGAACCACCTTCGACGTACCTGTTGCTCATATTGCCATCAAAGTAACGTGCTTTTACGTTATCTTCTAACTGAATGGATAAAAAATCTAAAATTTCTTTCTGAAGATCCTTGTCGTAAATCGGACTGGCCACTTCGATCCGTCGATCCAGGTTTCGTGTCATCCAGTCTGCCGATGAAATATACATCTTACGGCTACTGCCCTTACCGAATACAAAAACACGGGTGTGCTCCAGGTACTTATCTAAAATGCTTATTGCAGTAATACCGCCTTTAACCTTGCATTCTTCAGGAATTAAAGAACAAATACCACGAACAATTAAGTCAATTTTAACCCCTTTATTCCCAGCCTCATACAACCGTTCTACCATTTCGGGGTCCACCAAACTGTTGACTTTTAGCAAGATGTAACCTTCTTTGCCCGATTGAACCCGTTCAATCTGTTCATCAATCAACCGATTCAGCGCAATACGCATGTAACGCGGACTCACCAATAAATGTTCAAAGCGAGCGGTCAGATACGGTTTTTCGATGAATCCGAACACGCGTTCAACTTCATTCGTAATATCGGGTCTAACCGTTAGGTAGGAAATATCGGAATACACATTGGCTGTGCCCTCGTGGAAATTACCCGTACCCACATGAGCCAGTTTTTTACGCTCCTTGCCTTCCTTAAACTCGATGAGGATAAGCTTTGAGTGGATTTTTAGTCCTGGTGTACTGATTATGATCTTAACACCTTCATCAGTAAGTGTCTTCGCCCATTTTAGATTGGCCTCTTCGTCGAAACGTGCCTGTAGCTCAATCACAACAACAACTTCTTTACCGTTCTTTACAGCATTGATCAGTGCATTGATAATCTTTGAGTCAGAAGCTAATCGATAAATCGTTACCTTGATACTGCGCACCTTGGAGGATATCGCTGCTTCTTGAAGCAGGTCGATGATGTAATCAAAATTCTGATACGGATAGTGCACCAACACATCCTTTTTCTGCACAGCGTCGATGATACTTCTGTGCTTTTCAAGGTAAGGATGTTTCAACGGCTTTAGACGTTTGTTTACGAGCTTAGAACTACCCACATTCGGGAATTTCATGAAGTCCTTGAAATTGTGATAACGCTCGCCAGGTATAATGTTTTCCTCTTCCGCCAGACTCAACCTTCTCAACAGAAATTGAACATGCTCTTCCGGCATGGATTTATCGTAGATAAAACGCAACGGTTCGCCTTTTTTACGCTTCTCCAGACTCTTTTTAACCTTGTCGTAAAAACCAACTACAATATCATCGTCAATGTCGAGCTCGGCATCACGTGTAATCTTGAATACATGTGATTCGAAGTTGTCTGAATCAAATATTCGGAATACACGCGACAAGTTCGCACGAATAACGTCATCCAGGTATATGATATACTTGTTGCCCTTGATATCAGGCAATTGCAAGAATCTACTTAAACTCTTTCGAGGTATTTCAATGAAACTGTATTCCTTTTCATTATTGGTTTTATCGAGAAAACTTACAAAAAGGTATGTGGCATCGTCACTAAGGTATGGTAGCTTTTTCAGCTTACGCACCATGATAGGAACCAGAAGCGGTTCTACCTTCGATGTAAAGAACTCTTTAACAAATTTTTGCTGCTCCTTATTCAGCTGTGTTTCATTGATGATATAAATCCCTTCTTTCTCCAGTTCCTTAATGATGTGTTTGTACACCACAGCAAAACGCTTTTGCTGCCGTAGAACGGTTTCGTGGATATGATTCATCACACGCTGTGGTGAATCGTCCATTGGATTTTGTGATTTCCGTTCGAACTTTATTAATCGCCGAATGGTGGCAACGCGTACGCGAAAGAACTCGTCGAGGTTATTGGAAAAAATGCCCAGAAAACGCATCCGCTCAACCAATGGATTTCGGCTATCCTCCGCCTCCTGCAGAACCCGTTCGTTGAACGACAACCAACTGATCTCCCTGTTTATGGTTTTCATGAATATTCGCTCGTAATAGTCAAATAAACCGGCAATATAGGAGTATCTGTACTACTTTAATGTTAATAATTTAACAAGTAAGCCACACTGAATCGAATAGATCTCGATCTGGCCGTGCCCTTACTGGTGATGCCGTTTCCGGTAATGATTGGATCGCCAAAACGATTGACGTAAAACTCGTTTATTCTTCCATGGCCATACTTCACATTGATTTCTACAGGGCTGTAACCACGCCAGAAATGAAATCCAAGACTTGCAATAGGCAATACAAAGCCCTTATTCTCTGCAGCACCTGGTTCGTTGACATTATCTAATCGAATTAGTCCTAGTTTATTGTATTCAAGACCAAACCCAAGCGAAACCCCATAGTCTTTTTCGGTTTCATACGTCGCACCTGTACCCACATACATTTTTGCTAACAACGGAATCTGGATCGTACCAAAGCCTTCAACTGCTCCAACCTGTATCTCGGATGGTGGCGCAGATACCTGTCCTAATCCGATCGAAATTGGAGAAGCCAACGCAAGTGCTGAATTCTCGTCGATCTGGTAAATGTTATATCGAGGTTCGAAACCAAACGAAAAAACGTTTAATCCGAACGATTGTGTTGGAATATCTCTGTATTCAGGTACCATCTGACCATCCACAATGATGGTATTACCTGTTGGTGCATTTTGCATGCGCAACGGCGACCAAATCGCATCCACATAACTACTCATGTGGAACGACAAAAAGAAGTCGTCGTTGAAGTCGGATGTTTGGGCATTTGAATTAGACAACATCAGTAATGAAGCTGCCAGTCCAAGAATTAATCTTTTCATAAATCCTTTTAAGTATTCAACGTAAAAATACAACGAGCGTTTGCAAATCCAAGGTCAATTTTGTGTTTCTTTATCAGTGGCACCGAGTATTCGACCAAAGCTAAAGCACAGTGTGCAAAAAGCCATCATACCCGCCTGGCGCTCCAGAGAACTCTCCAAAAAGAAGCTTGCAACAAGAACAGTAAGCATACCAATAAACCAAATCTGGGTGGGGTTATTCCAGTACAAGAATAAAATCAACACAACCAGCAGCAGACCAGCAAAAATGCCATGAGCCATAGAAATCTCCAGGAACTGATTGTGGGGACCTATACGATTCTCTTTGTACAGAACGGTCTTATTCTCTACATACTGAATTTGTAATGCTTCATCAACATTTGTAGACCCAACACCTAAAATGGGATATGTCAGTACAACGGTTTTACTGGTTTTCCATGCTTCTACACGCATTGCGAGCGATTTGTAGTTAATATCATCCTCCCCGACTACAGCACTAAAATCTTCTATTGAGTTCAACACCTTGTTTCGGAATGACGTAGAGACGTTGTAACCGATTAGGGGCAAAAGTGTGCCTACCACCAATCCAAGTACAATAAGCTTAAAGCGTCTCTGCCGGATAGCAAAGATCAACAGTACCACAAACGCCGAGAGATAAAAGGTTACCAAACCGGTGCGTGAAGCAAGTATATGCAACAAAATAACCAGCATTACTGCGTTCAGCTTCCAATAGACTTTCTTACTACCCTGTTGGATAAAGTAGGCGGACACCCAAATATTTAGAGCTGTAAATAGTCCGAAGTAAATATGGTGCATCCCGCCAAAAACGGGAATATGCTTGCTCTGAAGTAGCAAGGCATTGATTTCATCGTAATTCAGGATATAATTTACACCGGATGCAATGGCTGCTAAACTATTTACACTGACCAGGAAAAGCCACGCGTTTTCAAAATGACAGTGTGTGGTAACCAAACGAACCATATACAGTGGCACAAGTATCAAAGGCAGTTTCAGTAATACTTCCTGTAACCAGGAATTGGCATCAGAGCGAAACCCATCGAGTAGTATCAATACGAACCAAACGACCAGTACGGCATAAGCTTTCCCCAGACCACGAAACCAGTTGGTTTCTTCGGGAGACCGTTTCAGGTAAAACACAATCGCCCACACGGCCATCAAAGCAACACTTACAGAAATGAGTGCTTTACTGAAAAACAGTGCAGAAGCGTATAACAGAAATGGCACAAAGTGCCACCATTTACTTTGGGTGTGTTCCAGCGGTTTAGCGGGCAAAACTCACTTCAACTTTATCACCGCTGGCAAGTTGAATGTCGGTCATCGCAGTTGGTGACAACTGAATGATATTACCTTCTTCGGTATCCAAACTATGGTTGTTCACTACCTTTACAAAAACCGATTTCTGGTTTAAAGGGTTGGTCACCATTATGGTTGTACCTACACGTGCTACGTGGTGCGAACATACGCGAAGGTTGGTAGAACTCACTTCTCCAGTGTACGATTCGCTCACTCCTTTTTCAGAAATCTTTTCGACATCGTATTTCGGCAGTTTTTCCACCTTAATTTCATACTTTTTGCTGTTTACTTCTTCAATATTCACCTTGGGTTCAGCATCGATACTGGGATCTATTGATTTCTTGATTTCTTTGGAACTGCCCTGCGCTTTGTCTACCTGAGTCTTTACATCTTCAATCTTATCCTCGTATTCGATTTTCTCTTCGGCAGAGGCCGGAACCATAATCTGTTGACCTACCGAAAGTACATCCGTTTTCAAACCGTTCAGGTTCTTGATTACGTCAACCTTGGTTTTGTACAATACGGAAATGGAATACAAGGTCTCTCCTTTGGCAACCGTATGGTATTTAGCAAATGTGGAGTTTTTTCGTATCGTACCAGTCCCTGACGTGGTCTTACTCTTGTCTTCACTGAAGTATTTCTTCACTGCCTGATCTTCCATTGGAGCATCTTTACCTGTTGGGATCATTAATACCTGGTCGATGTGCAACACCTGATCCGATCCAGGATTGGCAGCAATGATGTCCTTTAACGGTACGCCATATTTACGACTTATTGAAAATAAGCCCTGTGCCTTTTCTACCTTATGCAGAATGAAAATCTTTCCATTCTTCACCTTGGTTCCGACCGAATCTTGCGGACCCGCCATAGTAAATGCAGCAGTGGTTAATATCAAACCAAAAACCAGTGTTAAGCGCTTTATTGTATTCATAATTAATTCTCTCCTTTCTGCCCTGTTGACACAATTTGTATTCCAAACAAAATTATTATCTAACTACCGTTTTTTAACGGTAAATTGCGATTAGTATATCCAGATATTTATTCAGATTGTTGACTAAATGAAACACTTTTTAACCGTTGTTATCTTACTCATGCAAATTTCGTTGTTTGCACGTGCCGATACTACGCACATTGTTCACGTTAAAATACAGGAAGAAATTGCACCGGCAGCCAGCAGATTGGTAAAAAAAGCGTTGGTAGAAGCTGAAGAAACAAATGCAGATGTGGTACTTCTGGAATTGGATACATATGGTGGACTGGTTGTTGACGCCGATAGTATTCGAAAAAACATACTGGCATTTGAAAAACCGGTATATGCTTATATAAATCTAAATGCGGCTTCGGCAGGTGCCTTAATTTCCATTGCCTGTGATAAGATATTTATGCAACCGGGTGCCACCATGGGCTCATCCACTGTTGTCAACGGAAGTGGTGAAGTACTTCCTGACAAGTACCAGTCGTACATGCGTTCAATCATGCGAGCAACGGCTGAGAGTCATGGTAGAGATACAATTATCCTTGACGGCGATACAACGTTTAAATACTACCGCGATCCTCGAATTGCAGAAGCGATGGTTGATGATCGTATTGCCATACAAGGTATAATCGACAGTGGAAGAATTGTGGCCTTCACCACGACAGAGGCGTTACGACATGGTTACTGTGAAGCAGAGGTGAACTCTGTAGATGACATAGTTGCCTTTCTACAACGTACCACGTCCTTGCCAAAACAAGAAGCTCGATTCACTGAGGTAAAAAAGACAACGCTCGATAAAATCATCGGTTTTCTGGCTTTACCCGGTTTGCAAGGCGCTTTGTTAATGATCATATTTTGGGGCATCTTCTTTGAAATTCGAACACCAGGTATCGGTTTTCCGCTCGCAGCTGCGGTATTAGCCGCCCTCCTCTACTTTGCACCGTTGTACCTTGATGGTCTTGCTGCAAATTGGGAGATTCTTCTGTTCATTGTTGGTATCATCCTCATTGCATTGGAGATCTTTGTGATTCCCGGGTTTGGTGTCGCTGGTGTCACGGGCATACTCTTCACCGTAGGAAGTTTAATTCTGAGCCTGGTTCGAAACGTTGATTTCGACTTTAGTCAGGCACCGGACGGACAACTGGGCAACGCAGCCTTAATTGTTCTGTTTGCGTTGATTGGATTTATTGTAGGTGCCTTCCTCTTTGGTCGCGGCATGACATCCAGTCCATTGTTTAAAAAAATGGTGCTTACCAATACCTTGAAAGATGCTAAAGCCGGCATTCATACCAATGCCAGAGCTGCGGATGATCTTATGGGGCACATTGGCATAGCCCATACCGATATTCGCCCAATTGGCAAAGCCAGAATCGATGATGTGATCATGGATGTTAAGAGCATGGGTGTATTCATTTCTAAAGGTAGTTCGATTCGCGTTGTAAGCCGCGAACTGGGATATTGGGTAGTTGAGAAAGCATAGTCTGTGAAAGTACTTATTACCCGATTTAGTTCCATTGGTGATATCGTGCTCTGCACGCCCGTATTTCGATGTATTAAACTACAACGACCTGAAATAGAAGTCCACTTTGTGACGAAAAAAAGCTATGGGAAACTACTGGCTCAAAACCCGTATATCGACCGGATATGGACACTTGAAGACCAGTTTTCGACCTTAGCTACGTTGTTGAAAGCCGAGAAGTTCGACGCTTTTATCGACCTACACAACAACCTAAGAACAAAAAGATTAGCACGTGCACTAGGGTTAAAACGCCACGCCTTTGATAAGATTAATCTGGCAAAATGGCTGATCGTTCAGTTCAAACTCAACCGACTACCGAACCAACACATTGTTGATCGATATCTTGAATCAGCAGAGTTTCTAGGCATCAAAAATGATGGTAACGGTCTGGACTTTCACATCCCTACCGAAACCAGGCTGCCTGAAGTATTAAGAGATATTGAGCATTACGTCTGCTATGCGATTGGAGGACAGCACAACACAAAGAAAATGCCGGTTTCGAAAATCATCGAATTGGTGTCGAAGGTAAAACATCCAGTCGTCTTAATTGGAGGTACAGAGGATCAGGAAGATGGGAATCGAATCGCTTCTGCCGCTGAGCAGGTGATCAACCTCTGTGGTGAAGTGAGTATTAATCAAAGCGCATTGATCATGAAGGAAAGCGTATATGTCATAAGCCACGATACAGGCATGATGCATATAGCTGCTGCTTTACACAAAAAGATCGTATCAATCTGGGGCAATACTATACCCGAATTTGGTATGTTTCCATACAAATCTGATGATAAATCCTTTATTGCTGAGGTCAACGACCTATCGTGTCGTCCATGTTCCAAAATTGGTTACAACAAATGTCCGAAAGGCCATTTCAAGTGCATGAATAATCAAAATTTGGAGGCGATTGCCCAGCGTATTAATGGCTAGCCTTATACGTCCAATGATGATCCGGTGTGGTGCAATCATACACTCCCAGGTTTAGCTTCTCACCAATTAAACGTGCGAAAGCCTGTGCCTCAGGTGTCCTGCTCGTTACAAACAAGCGTTCGCGTTTTCGGTTGTTTAAGACAAAGTTCACACGCATTTCAGTAAGTGCGACATATCTATTCTTCCTTGGTATTCTGGTTGGAGTGTCATGATATATTTCGGTATTCGGAAAGATACTGATATAGTTCACTCGATCAAGGGGCAACCATTTCCCAAACTGCTTGCCAAAAAAGCGGATACCAAAGCGATATCTTCGATTCAACACATCGAATTCCACAGCGAAACTTGACACAATAACAATGATGCACAAAGGAATCGCAATGGCAGGCCATAAAACCCCGTTTAGTATTGCATTTATAGATGCTATTATTCCAATTACTGCAGGAATCTTGACTGGGAAAGGGAAATAGGAATGAATTCGGTGGATGATTTGGTTTTCGGAAATTTGGGTTCGTTTAATGTTAGATTTCATTCGTGTTTTCGATTCAAAGGTATTACGAATCAGATTCAAAAAAAGTTACGGCATATGCGCGGCTGCAACCGAAGCACAATTATATTTACCCCATGAAGAATGTTCTAATTGTTCACGCCCATCCAGAACCTAAATCGTTCTGCTCTGCGTTGAAAGATATGGCCCAGAAATCCTTTGAAGAAATGGGATGGCACGTATATGTTAGCGACTTGTATGATATGGGTTTTCAACCGGTTGGAAGCGCTGAAGATTTTACACGGCGTGAAGATGAGAACTACTTCAAATATCAAAAAGAGCAAGTGAACGCCTTTCAACATGGATTGTTCTCCAGCGATGTGAAAGAAGAAATGGACAAGTTTCTACAGGCAGACGTAATTGTTTTCAACTTTCCATTGTGGTGGTTTGGATTACCAGCGATACTCAAGGGCTGGGTAGATCGGGTTTTTGCCATGGGGTTTGCCTATGGTGCTGGAAAAGGAGTATATGACAATGGCAGCTTCAAAGAAAAAACGGCCTGGATCTCATGCACTACGGGTGGACCAGAAATGGCTTATGGACCAGATGGAAAAAATGGTGAACTAAGCACCATCCTCTACCCCATCGAACATGGTATGCTGCACTTTGTTGGCATGACGGTATTGCCCGCCTTTGTAAGTTTTGCACCTGTACGAAAAAATGATGAAGAACGTCAGGCTGAATTAATGCGCTATGCCGATTTTGTCAAGAATCATGCAGCACTGCGACCCATCTATAAAGCTGATAATCAATGACAAATAAAGATTTCATGGAATTCTCAGAACCATCAATACCCGTAATTGTTGTAACTATATTGTGATCGAAGCAGACCCCATACAAACGCTGGAACTGAAGCAGAAATTCTTCCAAACCAGACAGCACACCGAACAAATTTGCAAACCCCTTACGATTGAAGATTACATTCCTCAACCCGTATATTATGGAAGTCCAGCAAAGTGGCAGATTGCCCATGTTACCTGGTTTTTCGAAGAGATGATCTTCAAGCCATATCTAACGGGATATATAGAGTTTGACCCTGAGTTCAGTTTTCTGTTCAACAGCTATTATCAAACCATTGGTGAGCGTACGTTACGAGCCGAGCGCGGCAATATTACACGTCCGGGTGTAGAAGAGGTATTCGCGTATCGAAGGTACATCGACGAGCACATGCGTCTGTTGTTTGATCAGGAAATATCCGAAGAAATAAAAGACTTGATTACCCTTGGTATCAATCACGAACAACAACATCAGGAGTTACTGGCTACAGATCTAAAATACCAGTTTGGTCATAACCCAGCTTTCCCAATTTATGATGAAAAGGCTAATTGGGTTGAGGACACCAATTCGGATACCGGTTGGTTGTCGGTAAATGAAGGTTTGTACGAGATCGGGCATGATACTGATGCGTTCTGCTTCGACAATGAACTTGGCAGACACAAGGTATATCTGCAGCCCTATCAGATTTCAAAACAATTGGTCACTAATGGTGAGTATATGGAATTTTTGGAGGCAGGCGGATACAACAACTTTAAATACTGGTTAGACGAAGGATGGACGTGGGTTCAGGAAAACCAGATAAATGCACCAATGTACTGGCACAAGGTGAACGGACAATGGCATTATTATACCATGGCTGGGTTAAAACCTGTTGATCCCGAGGCAATACTTTGCCACGTTTCCTTCTATGAAGCCAGTGCTTTCGCGTTTTGGAAAGGGTATCGACTACCCACAGAGTTTGAGTGGGAGGCGGCATCTGAGCATTTGGATTGGGGCAAGCGCTGGGAATGGACAAATTCGGCATACCTGCCCTACCCTGGTTTTAAAATCGCAGATGGTGCAGTAGGCGAATACAATGGTAAATTCATGGTAAATCAAATGGTACTTCGCGGCGCTTCCGTTGTTACTCCGAAGAATCACAGCAGACCTACGTATCGCAATTTTTTTCACCCACATTTTCAGTGGCAGTATTCAGGAATCCGGTTAGCCCGATAACATGATAGAACAGTTTAAAGCGGATGTGGACGAAGGACTAAGTGCCTCGCCAAAACACCTCTCATCAAAATACTTCTACGACAAAACTGGTGATGACCTGTTTGTGCAAATCATGCATTTGCCAGAGTATTATTTGACCCGATCAGAATTTGAGATTTTTGAACAACAGACGGACGATATTATTCGAAGTCTAGATGTTGAAACCGATCAGGAATTTGAGTTGATTGAACTCGGAGCCGGAGACGGAACGAAGACTAAGATGCTACTTAAACGGCTATTGGACGAACGTTTCGACTTCACTTACCTGCCCATCGATATATCCGATAATGCATTAATCAAATTAGAAGAAGACCTAAAACGTGAACTGCCGGATTTAAAGGTAGAACCGCGTCAGGGAGATTACTTTGAGGTTCTGGGATCACTCAAGAAGGGCACAAAACCCAAAGTTCTGTTATTTCTGGGCTCCAATATCGGCAATATGCAAGACGATCAGGCGCGCAAATTCATTTATCAGCTTGGTGCCAACCTAAAACCCGGTGACCGGTTATTGTTGGGTGTTGATCTGATAAAATCGGAAGCCGTGGTTTTACCAGCATACAACGATGCTCAGGGTGTGACCCGAGCGTTCAATATGAATTTGCTTCGCAGGATGAATACCGAACTGGGCGCCAACTTTGACTTGAGCCAGTTTGAGCATCGACCTGAATACTCTGAGGAAACGGGCGTTGCCAAAAGTTATATTGAAAGCGTAAGCAATCAAACGGTAACCATTTCGAGCCTCAACAAGTCCTTTCATTTCAATAAAGGCGAGCGCATCCATACTGAAACCTCACGCAAATACAACGACGAAGTACTAAGTCAGATCTTATCTGGTACCGACTTTGAAATAACATGTAAACTTATGGATTCGAATGGTTATTTTGCCGACTACATCTTAGTCCGCAAGTGAGTGTTACAAATTCCATAGCAATATTGGGTTTAGATCATGCGTCTACCCGATTATACATAGATCGGTTACAGCACCGATACAACCCAAATCATAACGGCTATCACACCTTACCTTATTTGGTATATCAGGTTGATTTTCAAGATGTAAACCCATATTTACCTGATACATTTGACCAAACAGAGCCTGTGGTTAATCAATGGCTTAATGCATTAGCACGTCAGGGAGCACAGCACATATTGATCCCGAATATTACGTTGCATCGTACCGTTGATCGATTGAACTCAAAACTGGATGTTATCCATCCGTTAAACTTGCTTAAGTCTGCCTTGGACCTGAATGGTCCTTCAATTATGGTTATTGGCTCCATTTATACTATGGAGTCTGCATACATAAAAGATGCATTGGATACAATCGATCTTGAAGTCATATCCCCCGTATTGAAAAAAAGGGAATGGATTGACGGAATCCGAAAAAGTGTATATCGAGGAGACATATCCGAAAAAGACACCGATATGTTCAACAACTACCTTAAAGAGCTATCAAAAAGACATCAGGTAGTCGTTGCATGTACCGAATTATCACAGATTCTGGATTCCAATACAAACTGCATAGATCTGGTAGATTTACAAGTTAGCAGAACACTACAATTGGTAAAATGAATAAGAAAATAACGAACGCCATTAATCTCTACCTTGAAGGAATTCGTGATGGGAACTATGAAGAGGCTATAGAAAAGTACACGGGAGATCGATACACCCAGCACAGCACAGGAGTTAAAGACGGGAAGGAAGGCTTCAAAGCGTTTTTCAGTGATTTTGTTAAACGCTGTCCAAAGCGTGACATCGAGATCATACGTTCGTGGGCAGATGGACAGTACATATTCGTTCAAGCCTTACAAAACATAAATGACGGTGAAGCCATGTGGGTAACCACAGACTTTTTTGACACCGATGATCAAGACCGAATGATTGAGCACTGGGATGTTATCTCGGCCTATACCGGTAAATATGAGAATGGCAGAACCGCTATCGACGGTACTACTGAGATCGTAGATATTGAAAAAACCGAATCGAATAAAGCTCTGGTGCGTAAACTGATTGAAAATGCCTTAATGTCTGGAGGGAATCCTGAACTAATTGACGAGCTCGTGCATGAAGATTACATCCAGCATAACAAGGAAGTTCCAGACGGTAGAGCAATTTTCAAACAGCTCGCCAGTGCTCCAAACAGGCCATTGAATTATGATGAAATCGTATTACTCGTAGGTGAAGGTAATTTCGTAGCTACCTTGAGCAGAGCACGTTGGACCGATGAACAACTCGATCAGGAGTATGCCCAGGTCGATATTTTTAGATTGGAGAACGACAAAATTGTGGAACATTGGGACAATGTGGAACCGGTTCCTGAAATTTCCGTAAATAGCGGAAAGTTTTAATTGATGTTCAAGTTTCTTTCAGTCTCCTTTCTACTTTTTATTGCCTTATCGGGAAAGGCTCAGGAAATGGTCGAAGGTTTACCCGTGTACCATCCAGACTCATTTGAAATCCACTATCAAACAAATTTTAACCTAAGCATTGACAAGTTTGAGCGCGAGCATTTGGATATCGACGGTGATGAGGTGGACTATATCCCTTTCCGACAAGATGAGCTGTTTGGATTCGTAAAAAAAGGCAAACCGAATAAATGGGTGATTCAGCCACGATATGCACAGGTTTTCACGGCGTTACCAGATGTTGCCATCGTTAAAGACACCAGTTTTGGCTATGGAATCATTGATTATAACGGAGCGTATTTGTGCGCCCCGGGCTATACTAATATTATCCCGGAAGGAAGCGTATTACAAGGCATATACTACGGTGCTACGGATAGCGCATTGAATCTAACAGAGAACTACAATAGCTGTTACTATGTGCATTACTTCGATACAAAAGGAAACTTCCTTTTTGAGGAAGCCGTTCACGACAAAGGCAGGTTTACTGCGATTGACACACTTGCCTGGTTTCGCTTCGGATTGACGTATTCCATTCGGAGTACATCCGGTCGCCTGGTTAAACAGTTCCGACACTCCGACACGGTCGAGTTTATTGGGGTCAGCAATAATTTACTTGTATTTCGTAGAGGTCAGGATGAGAACAGTTACTATACCCTGGAAACACCAGAAGGAATCGTAGTGACTTCGCTTCCATTAAACGAAGGGTGGCTTTATGGAATCATGGAGTTAAGTCCGAATTTATTCGGTCTCATCGGTAACGATGGAGAGTACTATTTCTGCGATTCCCTCGGCAATCCGTATGGCTTTGGAAGTTATACCTGGGCCATTGGTTTCTTCTCGGGTAACCCGGAGTTTTTCATGACGGAGAACTTCCGTGTTAGTGATCGAAATACAGGTAAATATGGCATGATTAACCGAAATGGCGATACCCTTATTGATTTTGAATACTCTTATCTGAGTACCTATGTGAACGACTATGCATTTGGGGTTCGGAACGATACCAGTTATTTCATTGACAAAGACGGCAATCACGTATTCGCCAAGGCGCATTTACATCGGTTTATGCAAAAACATCATGGTTCGATCTTGCGCAGAGATATCGGGTTCTATGATGATCTGTGTCTGGCAGAAGACTACAAGGTAATGGAATACGTCAATGAAGAAGGTGAAACGAGAAACTATATCGATGAGGATTCAACGTATTTCTTTTATATCGATATTAAAGGCAATAAAAAGCTCGAGTTGCCAACCACAATACGGTTTGCCGGTGTTTTCAACAACGGGTTGGCGCCAGCAGCCGATAAGGATTACAAGCTGGGCTTTGTCAACAAAAAAGGTCAATGGGTAATCGCCCCCAGGTATGAATTGACCATGGCCGGCGCTTATCCCTTCCCCTACCTGGTTATTCCGGAATTCAATGGTGGTTATGCCTACATCAAAGCGTTTAAAGGCTACATCGACAAGAAGGGCAACGAATACTTCTCAGGCAAGCGTCTTCAAGACCACTACGATTTTAGTCACTAAATTTGAGTTATGGACAAGGTAAATGTAGATGACAAACTTGGTCAGTTTTCAGACCATTGGAACCCGAGAATCGTGGGCGAACTCAACGGCCAATATGTTAAACTGGCCAAATTCAAAGGTCCGTTTACCTGGCATAAGCATGACCAGGAAGACGAACTATTTTATGTAATCAAAGGTGAGTTCAACCTGGAGTTTCGGGATAAAACGGTACGTGTGCGCGAACGGGAATTCATCATTGTACCAAAAGGGGTTGAACATCGTCCGGTAGCAACCGAAGAAGTGGAAGTCATGTTGTTTGAGCCTGCAAGTACGTTAAACACGGGCAATGTGGTAGATCGGTTTACCAAAACAAATTTGGATCACATTTAGGTCTCCACCAAAACGAAAAACAGAAAACCACTCTATGCCAAAGTAATCACCGCATCTATTCATCTGCACATTTACACATTTGCATATTGAACTTCTTCTTCAAATCCATCCCCCAGTAGCTGATGGTCGTCGTTGAAGATATGTTTTGTTTACAATGATGTGCATTACCGCATCGGCAATCGTTTTCAGGCCGATAAACAACAAAAATGCCCATTCCAAATCGCTCTCGCTGTTGAACCCAAAGATGATCAACAAATGCATTGGAACGATGCGTAGATACGGTTGAAACATGACAAATGCAGGTGTTGCAGGGCTTTCTCTATCGCGACGAATATCCGATATGGTCGAAAACAAGGTATTCGCCAATAGCGCAAACAGTAGATATTTGGTAACGTTATAGTCTACGGCGCCAGGCAAATCTGAGATCATAGTGATCAAAAAGAAAAGATAGACGAAGTGAAAAAAACCGTAGTGAAAGGCAAAAAAGAAAGGTAATCCATAGCTCGTGCCCTGTTTCTTTGCCAGAAACAGTAACCGCGTAAAGTACTGCACTCCAATCAATACAGATTGCAAGTAGTACAGCAATACAATGGTTGACGCACTGGTTTGGTCGTAAAAATACGAGATCAGGATGGCCAGGTTAAATGTCAGGATTAACCAAAACTCTTTATCTGACAAGATATTTCCCCACCAGGATTTCTTCATAGTGACACAATTATACTGACGAATTGACACATTTCTGAAATCTATACCCGTTTTTCGGCTTTGGTAAACATTTTGCACGAACCCGTAAAAAAGAATACACCAGAAATGCAAAAAGGAAAAGTTTCAGTCAATACGGAGAACATCTTTCCCATAATCAAGAAGTTTCTTTACACCGATCATGAAATCTTCTTGCGCGAGTTAATCTCTAACGCCGTAGATGCTTCAAACAAGTTAAAGGTTCTTGCCGCTAAAGGTGAGAAAACAGGCCAAACCGAAGACATGAAGATTACGGTTAGCCTCGATGCCGATAAGAAAACGTTAACAATTAGCGATCAGGGAATTGGTATGACGGCTGAAGAGATTGACAAATACATCAATCAAATTGCCTTTAGTGGTGCGGAAGAATTCGTAGAAAAATTTAAAGACGATAAAGAGTCGGCGAATATTATCGGACACTTTGGACTTGGATTCTACTCGTCGTTCATGGTTGCGGATAAGGTAGAAATCGTATCACGTAGTTACCAAAAAGACTCCGAGGCTGCCCACTGGTCATGTGAAGGTTCCACGGACTTTAAAATCAAGAAAGGAAAACGTAAAAAGCGAGGTACCGATATCGTTCTTCACATCAACGAAGAGTCTGAAGAGTTCATGCAGTCACATAAAATCAATGAATTGTTGAATAAGTACTGTAAGTTCTTACCCATTGAAATTGAGTTTGAAGAAAAGGTAATCAACAATACGAATCCGTTATGGAAGAAAAATCCTTCGGATTTGACGGACGAGGACTACATCAAATTTTATGAAGAGTTGTATCCGTTTGCTGAAAAGCCATTGTTCTGGATTCACCTCAATGTGGACTATCCTTTTAATTTAACCGGAGTATTGTATTTCCCGCGAATCAAAAAGGATATTGATCCAAACCGCAATAAAATCCAACTGTATAGCAACCAGGTTTTCGTTACGGATAATGTGGAAGACATCGTTCCGGAATACCTGATGTTATTACACGGGGTAATTGACAGTCCGGATATTCCATTGAACGTATCACGTAGTGCACTACAGGCAGATGGTAATGTGAAAAAGATTACCGGTCACATCAGCAAGAAAGTGGCGGACAAACTGAACGAGTTGTATAAGAAAGATGCCAAAGACTTCGAAGACAAATGGAGCAGCATTAACCTGTTTGTGAAGTATGGTATGATCAGCGATGAGAAGTTCTACGACCGCACGAGGAAGATCTGTTTAATGAAAGATGTAGATGGTAACCACACCATTTTAGATCAGTATGTAGAGGATATCAAGGCTACACAGACCGACAAAGATGGCAATACGATAGCACTGTACACATCCAATCTTGAAGAGCAATATTCGTACGTTCAAAAAGCCAAAGACAAAGGTTATAACGTATTGTTGATGGACGAGATCATCGACAACCACTTTGTGAGCAACATTGAGCAAAAGCTTGAGAAAGTGCAACTAAAGCGCGTGGATGCCGATACCATTGACAAACTTATTGATAAAGGCGAGAAGGCCGAAGCGGTATTAAGCGACGATGAGGTAAATACACTTAAAGAAACGTTTGAAGCGAATGTAGACGCAGATAAATTCAGCATTCAGACCGTTGTATTGTCCCCGAGTGAAGACTTCTTAACCATTACGCGTTCGGAGTGGGAACGTCGTATGAGTGAAATGGGTAGCATGGGTGGCATGGCTATGTTTGGTCAGATGCCCGAAAAATATGCAGTTAGCGTAAATACGAACCACAGCCTGGCGAAAAAAGTGTTAGAAATCGCCGATGAAGATGCTAAAAAGGCTTTGATGAACAATGCGTTGGATTTGGCAAAACTTGCTCAGAACCTGCTTAAGGGTAAGGAGCTGAGTGACTTCATCAAACGCCAGGAGGCCAGTTTATAGGTCTTATGGTCAGCACATAAACGAAGGAGTCAGGACAAAAACGTCCTGACTTTTTTATGCCTAAATTAGTTGACCTAAATACATAGATAACACAATCATGAATACCAATAAGGAAGTAGATGCGTATCTAGAAAAAAAGAAGCATCCATTGACACCTGAAATACAACGGGTTAGAGAAATCGTCATGGCTACCGATCCGCGCATGGAAGAGACCATAAAGTGGAGTAGCCCAACATTTATGTATAAAGGAAATATGGCGTCCTTTTTTATGAATGCCAAGAAACTGGTAAGCCTGATGTTTCATAAAGGTGCGCTGATGACCGATACTACTGGCTTGCTGGAAGGTGATGGCAGAGAAGCTCGAACGGCTCGGTTTCATAGTATGGAAGATATCGAAGCAAAAAAGGAAGATCTGCAAACCGTTGTTAAGGCGTGGATAGCACTTCAAGATCAGAACGCATGAAAGCCTGGACATTCCTTTTAACCTTTTTCGTATTCGGCCTTAACCAGGCAAATGCACAGAAACCAGACAGTTTACCACCGATTGAATCCTTAACCGATACCGTCGGAAATTTTGGTACAGATTCGTTTGTACATCACTTTGGAGAGGTATCGCAATTCGACAGCCGACCTTTATATAAACCCATGGTTTATATAGGAAGTGATACAATTCATTTTGTGCGCGCTTTCACCTCAGATCCTCACTTCATTTGTGGTTATCCGAAAGGACCAATTGTACCGAACCAGGTGTATTGGATTAAAATATGTATGCATCGCATGAGGCGGGTGGGACCAAGTCGTAAAACCATGGGATTACAAACCAACACGGGTGAACGATTTAATTTCCGGATCATTGAAATGATCACGGAAGACTAGTGCACTTCAAAACTGTTAAAAAAACGTAATACTTCTCCGTCTTCAAAAGCTGTTGAATCCCCTGTTAACTGCAATTCAAAACGTTGGCCTTCATGCTCGAACTTTAGACGATACGAAATGGTGTGGCTTGATATCTGATTTACGATTAGCTCATACTCCTCATCCATCACCTCTACGAAAACCGGCGTTCGTTCTTCACTTTCGTCCTCTTCCTGAGCACCGAAACCACCGAAACCTGAAAACATAACCGACATCATTTCGCTCTTCATTCGCTTGTTGAAACGATCCCAGTAGACTTTGTTATAGAGCAAGTCCTCATCTTCTTTGGTCGTCACACCTGAATTGTTTTCTCCTCGATATTCCGTTGCAGGAGGTGCATCTTCCATATCGCCTTCAACGATCTTCATTTCTTCCTCTATCGCAGCTTCTACCTCGGCAACTGCTTCTTCCAGCGCTTTCTCAGCGGCCTCAATATCATCCATGTCATCTTCTACCATTGGCACTGGCTCAATTATTTCCTCATCGGCCTCAACAACATCATAGGTTTGTGGAACTTCAACAGGCTCCAATTCCATTTGAAGTTCTTCGATTGATCTTTCATCGGTATCTTCCATTTCAATACGCTCAAATCCATAATTATCCAAGGGTTCGGTATCGCGGAACATATCGAAATAATCGTCTTCAGATACGGGTTCTTCCTCCGCGGTGTTTATCTGCTCTACTAAAAACTTCACTTTCCCCTTGTGTGTATACCAGGTAGCTTCTTTACTGCTACCTGACATGTAAAGTGCTCCAAACCGAGGGGAGAGCTCACCGGTTTCATAGAAGTTCGATACCGATTGTGGTACATCCACACTAAAAAGCTCATTTGAAAAGGTCGCCCACTCCTCAAGTGGTGCAATTTTCGTTGAAATATCAACCGGTCTAACCACATATCCCGCTTTCTCAAAACGCTGAACCAGACCCGTTTTACCGCATAAATGCCCTGCACCTACGCCAATAAACACAGGCTCCTGAGCAACGATGTCTTTCACTCGATTGTACATGATCTCATTTCTCGTAATCAAAAGCCGTTCGTACATTGCATTGATCATTGCGTTGGAAGATCCATTCACCACACCTTCCATCATATCACACACCGCATCTAAATCCAATTTAGAGTAAGCATCGATAAGCATGCTTTGATCACCCAAAGCCGTATTCAAATCGATATCCCAATCGTCCTTTTTGATAAATTTAATCAAGGCCTTTTTAAGTTGAGCTTTGTCTACTGAGGTCAATGCCACGAGTTGTTCCATTGCCGTTTCAATGCCGATGATTTCCTTGCCTTGCTTACGTGCATAATCCTGTATAAACTGGTCAACGAAGTCTGCTCTATCGGCGTCTCGCATCGTTTTTGCCAGATCCATTACCTGGCCGTAGATAGACATTACACGCACCGCTAAGGTGTCCGCGTCAATCAGTGGCTCTACTTCCGGTGCAATTTCATTTTTGAAGTACGCCTCCCATTCCGTCATCATGCCCTTGATGTCATCCGTCTGTCGTCCCAATTTCTTTGTATCCAAGTCAAGCTCAAAGAGCGCTTTGTTGGTTTGATCGATAGCCCAAAGTACGCTGTCGTTCCATTGAAAGGCCTCATTATCGGCCATGTGAAGTGTTCCAAAGAGATAGGACGAATGATTCGATTCTGGAGATTTAATCTCAAACAATAGCGAGTTCTGTGCGAAGCCTACAGAGGCCCAAAAACCAATCAACAATCCGAGTATTTTTTTCATTTGACGCATAAATCACAAGTATACAACCCTTTACTTTGTTGTATGCTAAAAACCACAGATAAGATCATCTTCTTAGGTATTTTCTTGCTGCTATTGTTTTTAGCTTTCAATAGACATTCTAAAGACCAGTTGTTCACGTATCATACCGAATTGTGGGCAGACAAAGCTGGTTACCATATGTATCTACCGGCCTTATTTTACTACGATTTCAAAGCCAGCAATTACCCGGAAAATTTTGGGTCTAAAATCGGCAATGGTTTTCGATTTAATCTTAAGGAAGACAAGGTAATAAGTAAATATCCTATTGGTGTAGCAGTATTGCAAGCACCTTTCTTTACCATTGGTCATTTCATTGACCAGTTTAAGGAAAGAGGTGCATGTGAGAAGAGCTACGCAGGTTATAGTTGGACTCAGCACAAGATGGTTGCTGTATCCACGGTGTTTTATTTTGTACTGGGTTTACTTTTTTTGTTTAAGACACTGGTTAGAAACAACGCACGCAAACGGGTGTACATCTTGCTGTTTCTATTGATATTTGGTTCAAATGTTTACTTCTATATCACAAGAGATGCCGGCCTATCGCACGCCTATTCATTTTTTACCTTCAGCCTGTTTTTATATGCTTTTGAACGACTGGTAAACACGTCGAAATCCATTCGAACACTGGTGATATTGCTGTTCTTTATTGCCTCTCTGGGTTGTTTAATTCGCCCCATTAACGTGGTGTTCTATGCCTTGTCGGCGCTCATCTATATCATACCAAACTGGACCAACCTCGTGCAGCGCAAATCGGAAATTGGCAGCGCTGTGCTTATTGCCCTCCCCCTTGCCCTACTACTGCCGATTTTACAGTTATGTTATTACAAGTATGCGCACGGCAGTTATCTTGCTTATAGTTACACCGATGAATCCTTCATTTACGCCGATACGCCCAAATTCGCCCGTGTCTGGTTTGCACCCGGTAACGGTCTTCTCTTATACAGTCCATTCTATCTCCTTAGTTTGATTGGAATGGTCTACATGGTAAAATCAGACCTAAAAAAGGCAGTGACCTATGGAGTACTGTTTATGGGAGTGAGTTATTTGTATGCCGCCTGGTGGACTCCAGGCCTTGGATGTGGCTACGGCCATCGCGGGTTTATCGAGCTCCTGCCCTTCTTTGCCTTACCGGCTATGGTTACCCTAAAGAAAATAAGAGCGAAATGGTTGGTCAACACGCTGGTTGTACTGGCGCTCGGCTATATTGGTTTCTTGCTGAATTTCCAGTACCGATACGATGGATGCTGGTATGGGAACGGATATTGGGATTGGGCTGAAATAGGTCGGATAATGGCCTGGTGGTAGTTCTTTTACGCAGAAAAAACAAGTATTTAAAACCAAATAAATTTAGCACATTTGCCAATGTAAACGTGATATAAAGAATTGATATACCCATCTACTATCTCCTCCAAACTACCGAATAGCGGTCAGTCCATTTTTTCAATTATGTCGGGCCTGGCCAATGAGCATGGTGCGATTAATCTATCGCAAGGATTTCCAGATTTTAATCCCGATAAGAAGCTGTTGAGTCTGGTGACAGAAGGAATGCGAAAGGGTTTTAACCAATATGCACCTATGCCCGGTTTGCTTTCATTGCGAGAGGTGATTGCCGAAAAAACCGAGCAATTATACAATGCTGTATATAAACCGGATTCGGAAGTGACGGTGGTACCTGGAGCTACCTATGGCATTTTTGCGGCCATAAGTGCCGTAATTCGAGAAGACGACGAAGTCATTGTATTCGAACCGGCATACGACTGTTATGTGCCTGCTATTGAGTTAAATGGGGGTAAACCCATTCGCGTTGAATTGAAATTCCCTGATTTTCGTATTGACTGGTCGGAAGTTGCAAAACTGATTACCTTCAGAACCAAAATGATCATCATCAACACGCCTCAGAATCCTACGGGCAGCATACTCGGCGCAGAAGATATGCAACAGTTGATGAAACTGGTAAATGGTTCCGACATTGTAATTCTCAGCGACGAAGTGTATGAGCATATCATTTTTGATTCTAAAAAGCATGAGAGTGTGGCGTTGTATCCCGAGTTAGCCGAGCGTAGTTTTATTATCTCTTCCTTCGGTAAAACCTACCATACAACGGGTTGGAAAATGGGTTACGTGCTTGCCCCGGAGAACCTGACCAAAGAATTAAGGCGGGTTCATCAGTTTTTGGCCTTTAGCACGAGCAGTCCAATGCAGTACGCCTATGCTGAAATATTGAAAGACCCATCAACCTACATGGATCTCCCAGCGTTCTATCAGGAGAAACGCGACTACTTTGCCAATGCGGTACGTGGCTCGCGATTTGAGATTCTACCGTGTTATGGCTCTTATTTTCAACTACTTAAATACGACAAAATCACAGATGAACGGGACGAAGAATATGCAAAACGCCTGACCATTGAACATGGCATCGCTTCTATTCCAATTTCGGTGTTTTATCGAAATAAGACAGATAACAACGTATTGCGCTTCTGTTTTGCAAAGTCGAATGAAACGTTGGATAAGGCGGCCGAAGTACTATGCAAGATCTAACAGTATCCCTGGTACAAAGTCATCAGATTTGGCATGATAAACAGGCCAATATCGACCACTTTGCTTCGATGCTAGCCCAATTACCCGGCCATTGCGATCTGGCAGTATTGCCCGAAATGTTCAGCACCGGATTCACCATGGAGGTGGATAACCTCGCGGAAACTATGGACGGTAAAACGGTTCAATGGATGCTAAAGCAGGCCAAAGAGCTAGGTGTTGCGTTAAGTGGATCCTTAATCATTAAGGAAAACGAGCACGTGTATAACCGGTTTATTCTGGCAAAACCTTCAGGTGAGTTAACGCACTATGATAAACGACACCTGTTTACGATGGCTCAGGAACACACCACCTTCGAACCTGGTGTATCCGTTACAGACTGGGAGTTGAACGGTTGGAAGATCAGACCTCAAGTGTGTTATGATCTTCGTTTTCCCGTATTCAGCCGAAATACCAGCGCATACGACTTACTTCTTTATACGGCAAACTGGCCAGAAAAACGAATTGCCCACTGGAGGAGTCTACTCATCGCCCGTGCCATTGAAAACCAGTGCTACGTAGGAGCCGTGAATCGTGTTGGAGTTGATGGAAAATCCATTGAATACAATGGGAATTCGATGCTCATTGACTTTGACGGTAAGGTATTGAAGGAGAATGTAAATGAATCCGTTATTCTTACACATACACTCTCAAAGTCCATTCTTATGCAACGGAGAGAACAATTCCCCGTTTTGAACGACAGAGATCGATTTTCATTAAATTGAGTTTGCCCTTAGGACTGTTTCGCGTCTAACGCTGCTTTAACAAACTTTACAAACAATGGATGTGGGTTCGCCACCGTACTCTTTAGTTCCGGGTGGAATTGAACACCAATAAAGAATGGGTGGTCTTCAAGCTCAATAATCTCTACCAGACCGGTATCCGGATTTAAACCAGACAACGTCATACCACCTTTCTTGTATTGATCCATGTAGGCATTGTTGAATTCATAACGGTGACGGTGACGTTCCTGAATGCTCACTTTACCATAGACCTTGTGTGCCAGACTACCTTTGTTGATATCGCAGGCATAAGCACCTAATCGCATAGTGCCTCCCATGATTTCCAGTTTTTTCTGGTCTTCCATGATATCAATTACAGGATGTTTGGTTTTAGCATTCATTTCTACACTATGTGCGTCCTTTAAGTCCAGCACATTACGTCCAAACTCGATTACGGCACACTGCATTCCTAGGCAGATTCCAAAAAATGGTATTTTCTGCTCACGCAGATACTTTATAGCGTCGATCTTTCCTTCTATCCCGCGATCGCCAAAACCCGGAGCCACCAAAACGCCGTCAAGTCCTTTTAGTTTGTCCTTAATGTTGTCTACCGATAAGCTTTCTGACTGGATACTGGTTACGTTTACCTTGCATTCATTCATTGCGCCTGCATGGTTAAACGCCTCATTAATAGACTTATACGCATCCTGAAGTTCAACATACTTACCAACCAAACCGATATTAACCTCCGCCTTAGGGTGAGCCAGTTTAAACAAGAAGTCCTTCCATTTATCCAATGCCGGTTCCTTCTTTGCACTCAAACGTAATTTGGCCAGGGTAACCTTGTCCAATTTTTCCTTGAGCATTACCAATGGTACTTCGTAAATCGAACTTACGTCGATTGATTCGATTACCGCGTTCTGGTTCACATTACAGAACAACGCTACTTTTTTACGTATATCGGAATTGAGTTTGTGCTCCGTTCTACACACCAATATATCGGGTTGAACCCCAAGCTCTTGAAGCCCTTTCACACTGTGCTGTGTTGGCTTGGTTTTTAACTCTCCTGCTGCACTAAGGTACGGTATCAGTGTAAGGTGTATAACGCATGAATCATCGGTACCAAGCTCCCATCGAAGCTGACGAACAGCTTCCACATAAGGAAGCGACTCAATGTCGCCCACTGTACC